>DATHZU010000241.1:0-4636 GCA_035458445.1 Thermohalobaculum sp.
GCTACCGCGCGCCCCACCCGCAGGGGCTGGTGGCCCGGCAGGCCGGGGCCTGGGACCCGCTGGTGGATTGGTCGGCCGAGGCGCTGGGCGCCCGGCTGCTGCTGGCCGAAGGCGTCATGCATGTGGCCCAGCCCGAAGCCAGCCTGTCACGGCTGGCCGAGGCGGTGCGCGGCCACGACGCCTGGGAACTGACGGCGCTCCACGATCTTGTGTCGATCTCCGGCTCGCTGGTCATCGGCCTCGCGGTCAGCCGCGGGCGGCTCGACGCCGAGGCCGCCTGGCCGCTCAGCCGCATCGACGAGGACTGGAACATCGAGGAATGGGGCGAGGACGCCGAGGCGGCCGCCCAGGCGGCACGGCGCCAGGCCGATTTCCTGAACGCGGGCCGGCTGCTGGGGCTGGTGCGCAGCTAGCAGCGTTTGAAACCGGCCGCGCGCGCGGCACCGGAGGGCAGGGCGGGATATGCAGATACGCGAATTTCGACCGGGCGACATCGGGTCCCTCGAGCGGCTTTACCGCGCTGCCTTTCCGGCCGAGGACCTGGTGCCCCTCCTCCGCGACCTGTCGCGGGAGCCGGGCATCATCGCGCTTGTCGCGGAAGCGGATGACGGACTGGCGGGCCATGTGGCCGTCTCCCCGTGCGGCATCGCGGGAACCAGGGACCGCGCGGCGCTGCTGGGGCCGCTTGCGGTCGCACCCGGCCACCAGCGCCAGGGTATCGGCAGCGCGCTCGTGCGCGCGGCAATCGACCGCGCGGAGGCCGCCGGATTGGGGCGCGTCTGCGTGCTGGGTGATCCAGCCTATTACGGGCGGCTCGGCTTCCGGCCCGAGCCGGGCATCGCTCCGCCCTATCGGCCGCCGGAGGAATGGCGAACGGCCTGGCAATCGGCCGGCCGGGGACCCGCCCTGCGCGGCAGGCTCGAGCCCCCCGCGCCCTGGTGCAAGCCCGAGCTCTGGTCGCCGTAGGCCCTGTCGCGCCGCCGGCAGCGCTGCGGTTCCGCCCGAAAGGGCGCCATATCAGCCGACGTAGTCCACCGCATCGCCCTGCAGCAGATCGTCAACCCAGCCCGGCAGCTTCAGCCCTTCGGCGACCTTCGCGTCCAACGCGGCTTCCATCTCGCTGATCTCCGCCAGCCTGGCGATCACCTCGTCGATCCGCTCGAAGGGCACCACCACCACCCCGTCGCGGTCGGCGACGATCATGTCGCCGGTCTCGACCTCCTGCCCGCCGATCTGGACCGGGAAGCCGACCGCGCCCGGCCCCTTGCTGAAGGGCGAGGCCGGGGTCAGGCCGGTGCACCAGACCGGCAGCCCGATGCCGACCAGGCCGGCATGATCGCGCACCGGCCCGTCGGTCACGAAGCCCGCGCCGCCATTGTTCCGGATCATCCCGGCGACCCTGTCGCCGGCGGCGGCGCAGCCCTGGTGCCCGGCGAAGGCCGCGACCAGCACGTCGCCCGGCCGGAGGAACTTCAGCGCCGCCAGGGTCGCCAGGATGTCCGCCGGCCCGCAATCCGCCGTCAGGGCTGGGCCCGCCGCGGCGCAGGCCAGATCGCGGCCGCCGCCGAGGGGCTGAATCGCCGAGGCCAGCGCCCCGCCGCCTCCCAGCGCATCGACGACGAAGCCGGTCGCGACACCCTGGAACGCCGCGATCTGGGCGTCCGACGGGCGCCGGGGATTGTTCCTGATCCTCAGGATCGGTGGTTCTTCGATCATCCGGGTTGTCCTTCGTCTTCGATGCTTGCCTGGGCGCAGAGTGACCGGATTCGCGGCGCACCACAAATGTCGATTTCCTCCCACGGCGGCGCTTTGCCGGGCTGCAGCTCTGGGTCCTGGAGACCCGTGCGCGAACGGCACTGCCCCGGGACCTTCCCCTGCCGACCGATGGAGCCTGTCTTGACCGTCGCAGCTAGCGTCCCCTCCCCCTGCAAGGGGGAGGGACAGGGAGGGGGTCCGCGGCGGTGCCGCTCGCGCAAAGATGTCCCCGCTGGCGCAGGCCGAGACGCTGCGCCTCCAACCTCATCGGCACCTGCTTGCGCAGGTTCCGCCATGGCGCGCCGCTATCCGCCCGAAATCTTGCGGATGCGCTCGATCAGCCAGGGGTCGGAATGGCCGAGCTGATAGGCGCGCAGGAACGAGGCGTTCGCCCCTTCCCTGTCGCCCTGCTCGTCCAGGTAGCGGCCGCGCAGATACCAGGCGACCGGCCATTCCTGGTCCAGCTGCACCGCCCGGTCGAAGTCGCCGCGCGCCTTGTCGCTGCCCTGCGCCGCGCGGGCGCGGCCGCGGTTCAGATAGGCCTGCGCCTCGCGCGGGTTCTTGCCGATCACCGCCGAGAAATCCGCCTCGGCCTCGGCGAACTGCCCCAGCTGCAGATGCGCCAGCCCGCGGTTGTAGCGCGCCAGCGCCATCTCGGGCGCCAGTTCGACGGCACGGTCGAAATCCGGCAGCGCCCGCTCGGGCAGGTCGCGCGACAGCATCAGCGCGCCGCGGCCCAGATAGGCATCGACGGATTTCGGCTCGATCGAGATCGCCGCCGCGAAATCGGCCAGCGCCGCCGCCACCCGGTCCAGCTTGTCCTGCGCCCGCGCCCGGTTGGCGAAGGCCGCCCCGAGGCGCGGATCGGCCTTGATGGCGTTGCCGTGGGCGGTCACCGCGTCGCCGTAACGGCCCATGACATGGGCGGCGATGCCGGCATTCATCCACACCAGGGCCCGGCGCCGCGCGTCCAGCCGCCCGGTCTCGGCGGCGTTCGAGCAGGCATTGTAGGCGTCCAGCGGCGGCGTGGCGGGGTCCGAGCACAGCGCCAGCAGGTTCTCCAGGTCGTTACCCTGGGCCGCCGCCGGCCCGGCCCCGGCGCCGATTGCGCCGGCCAGCACGGCGGTCAGGAAGGCGACGGCGGTCTTCTGGCGCATCTCTGTCTCCGAGGCCCGGCGCCCGGCGGGATCGCGAGCGGCTGGGTTGCTGGATCGATTATCCTATGCCCGCGCCCGGCTGCGCAAGGACGGCGGCAGCAGAACCCGGATATCTGCGACAATAATGCCGACCCGCCCAGGGCGACACCCGCGCGCCCCCGGCCGGCCGTACAGAAATGGCCGGGAGGGTCATACTACCCGCCCGGCCAAGGTTGGCTCCACCACTCGGAGCCTGTGCGCTGTACGTCCGCATGGGCGGAGGGAGAGCCGCCCAGCAACAGGATATTATCACAAAGTGGCAGCCAGTGGTATAAAAAACCTTGAAGTGGGATGGATTGGTAGTGTATATACTGATTCAGCGGCGCCCGCCGGTTAAAAAAACACTGGGCAGTTTCATACAGGCATCGGCGGGCGCCTCTGACGACGGAGCAGACAGACTTCAGGCAGTGACAATTCAGGCAGTGACAAGGCGGCGTAGTAAAACCAGACACCAGATCAGGTTCTAGCCGGACTGAGGGACAAGGGGGCGGACTGTCAGGCGAAGGCCCGGTCCGCCCCCAAACTTTCTGGGGCCCGAAAATCGACCGGGCCGGGGCCAGAGGCGAGGGGTTGCGTGGGACAGCTGAAGTATTTTACCGGCAGTTCGACCCACAAGGTTGACGCGAAGGGCCGCGTTTCCTTGCCGGCGGATTTCCGCAAGGTGCTGGAAAGCTTCGGCGCGTCCCATATCGTCGTGCTTCCGCAGATGCAGCGCAACGAAGCCCATGTCGGCCTGTCGCCGGCGGGCTACGACAAGGTCATCGAACAGGCCGAGGCGATGGGCCTCGAATACGAGGACGCCGACGCCATGTCGATGAGCGTCCTCACCGACGCCCGCCAGATCCCCGTCGACGACGCCGGCCGCATCGTGCTGTCGAAGGACCTGCGCGACCAGCTCGGCATCGGCGGCGAGATCCGCTTCGTCGGCCGCGGCTCCAGCTTCGAGATGTGGGAGCCCGCCACCCGCGCCAGCCACGAGTCCGAGATCCAGCCGCGCGCCCGCGAAATCTCGCGCTCGATCAAGCTCACGGGACTGCACTGATGTCCGGCGCCGGGTCATCGGCCCCGCCTGCTGCCCCGCACATTCCGGTCCTGCTCGACGAGGTGATGCAGGCGCTGGAACCGGTCGCGGGCGGCATCTTCATCGACGGCACCTTCGGGGCAGGGGGCTACAGCAAGGCGCTGCTCGACCGCGGCGCCGCCCAGGTCATCGCCATCGACCGCGACCCCGCGGCACTCGAGGCCGGGCGCGCGCTGGCGCAGGCCTCGGACGGCAGGCTGGTCCTGGTCGAGGGCGTCTTCGCCGACCTCGACCGCATCGCGCAGGACCATGCCCGGGGGCCGGTGGACGGCATCGTCCTCGACATCGGCGTCTCGTCGATGCAGCTCGACGAGGCCGGCCGCGGCTTTTCCTTCCTGCGCGACGGTCCGCTGGACATGCGGATGGCCCAAAGCGGCCCCTCCGCCGCCGACCTGGTGAACCGCGCCTCCGAGGGCGACCTCGCCGACATCCTCTATCACTTCGGCGAGGAGCGCGCCGCCCGGCGCATCGCCCGCGCCATCGTCGCCGCCCGCGCCGAGGCGCCGGTCACCGGCACCGCCCGGCTCGCCGAGATCGTCGGCCATTGCCTGCCGCGGCAAAAGCCCGGACAGATCCACCCGGCGACCCGCAGCTTCCAGGCGCT
>DATHZU010000242.1:0-2842 GCA_035458445.1 Thermohalobaculum sp.
AAGGCCACGTAGGGCAGGGTTCACCCCGCCATCCCACTACACGCTATCGCTCAAGCAAATATATTAACAAAACCGATCCCAGCACGAACACAATTGCCCCGACCAAATAAGGAAGCCACCTGTCGATCCATCCTCTCATCAAGAAAATTCCGAACTCTCGGCGCCTCAGCACGCGCCTCCGCGACAACCACCCCCCGCATCACTCACGTGATCCGCTTGTAGAATCATAAGCTTAGCCCCGTGTCCAAGCTTGGACACGTGCCTCACCCCAACCCCTTGGCCCCCATCTCCATGAACTTCTTGCGCCGCTCGCCCCTCAGCTGGCTGGGCGAGAGGCCGTCCATCGAGGTCAGCGCCGCCTGGATCGCCTCGCCCACCGCCTTGATCGCCGCCTTGCGGTCGCGCTGGGCGCCGCCCAGGGGCTCGGGCACGATATGGTCGATCACCCCCAGCTTCAGCAGGTCCTGGGCGGTCAGGCGCAGCGCGGTGGCGGCTTCCTTCATCTTCTCGGCGTTCTTCCACAGGATCGAGGCGCAGCCCTCGGGCGAGATCACCGAGTAGACCGCGTGTTCCAGCATGATCACCCGGTTGGCGGTGGCAAACGCCACCGCGCCGCCCGAGCCGCCCTCGCCGATGATCACCGAGACCAGGGGGGCGTGCAGCTTCAGGCACATGTCGGTCGACCGGGCGATGGCCTCGGCCTGGCCGCGCTCCTCGGCGCCCTTGCCGGGATAGGCGCCGGGGGTGTCGACGAGCGTGATGACGGCCAAGCCGAAGCGGTCGGCGATGTCCATCAGCCGCACCGCCTTGCGGTAGCCCTCGGGCCGGGCCATGCCGAAATTGCGCTCGAGCCGGGTCTTGGTGTCGTGGCCCTTCTCGTGGCCGATCACCATCACCGGGCGGTCGTTGAGCCGCGCCAGCCCGCCCATCACCGCGTGATCCTCGGCGAAGTTGCGGTCGCCGGCCAGCGGCGTGAACTCGGTGAACAGGGTCTCGATATAGTCGCGGGCGTGCGGCCGGTCGGGATGGCGCGCCACCTGGCACTTCTGCCAGGGCGAGAGCTCGGCATAGAGCTCCTTCAGCATCTCGGTGGCACGCGCCTCGAGCTGGCCGGCCTCGCCGTCGACCTTGATCTGCGGGTCCTGCCGGCCCATGGCGCGCAGCTCGGCCGCCTTGCCCTGAAGCTCGGCCAGGCTTTTCTCGAAATCGAGATAGTTCTGCATTCCCCTCAGCCCTGAAAGCATGCCGTGGCGCAGGGTTAGGCCATTTGGCCCGGCAATGCAATCTGCACCGGCACGGCGTCGATTTACCTGTCGTTCACAATGATTCTTAGGCGCGTTCTAACGGTAACGCCATAGTTTGCCCCTGCCGCCGATACGCGCGCCGGATCCGGCCGCCCGCGGCAGAGCCATCAGTCAATTCCGGAGCCTGGACCGCCGGCGCATTCGCCCGGCGCGCGGGTTCCGCCCGGGGCGGGGGGCGCGGGGCCGGGAGAAATCCCGGCCCCGCTTGTTCCACGCCGTCACCCCTGCCCGCCGATCAGCGCCGCCTGACCCACGATCACCTGAGCCTGGCGGATCGAGGCGATGTCGATCAGCTTGCCGTCCAGGGTCACGGCGCCGGAGCCTTCCTTCTGGGCCTGCTCCATGGCGTCGAGGATGCGCTGCGCCTGGGCCAGCATTTCCGCCGACGGGGTGAAAACCTCGTTGGCCAGCGCGATCTGCTTGGGGTGGATCGCCCATTTGCCGACCATGCCCAGCGTCGCCGCCCGGCGCGCCTGGGCGCGGAAGCCCTCGTCGTCGGAGAAGTCGCCGAAGGGGCCGTCGACCGGCAACAAGCCATGGGTGCGGCAGGCAGCGACGATGGCGACCGTGGGGTAATGCCAGGGGTCGCCCCAATGCACCGCGCGGGGCGCGCCGTCGGCCCGGGCATCCTCGAGCATGTAGTAGCGCTCCTGCGTGCCGCCGATGCCGGTGGTGGCCATGCCCATCGACGCGGCATAGTCGGCGGCGCCGAGGCTCAGCGCCTGCATCCGGGGGCTGGCGGCGGCGATTTCTTCCACATGGGCGACGCCGGCGGCGGTCTCGATGATCGCCTCGAATCCGATGCGCTTGCTTCTGCCCTTGGCGCGCTCGACGGCGGTGACCACGGCATCGACGGCGTAGATGTCGCGGGCGTTCCCGGCCTTCGGGATCATGATCTGGTCGATCCGCTCGCCGCAGTTCTCCAACAGGTCGACCACGTCGTGAACCCAGTATTCGGTATCCAGCCCGTTGATCCGTACCGAGAGCGTCTTCGAGCCCCAGTCGATGTCGTTGATCGCCTCGACGATGTTCTTCCTCGCCTGGGCCTTGTCCTGCGGCGCCACCGCGTCCTCGAGGTCCAGGTTGATCACATCCGCCGCCGAGGCCGCCATCTTCTCGAAGATCGCCGGGCGCGAGCCGGGGCCGAACAGCTGGCAGCGGTTCGGACGCGCAGGCGGGGCCGGCTGCAGGGTGAAGCTCATGGGGCGCGGTCTCCTGATGCGGGTCGATGTTGCGGCGCAACCTAGATGCGGGTCCGGGGCGCGTCAATCGCCCGGAAGGGCGCACCGGAAATCTTGCATTTCGCCGCCCGGGGCCTTAGGTGCTGCGCCATGATCCGGCCGATCCTGATCCATCCCGACCCGCGCCTGAAGAAGGTGTGCGACCCCGTCAAGGGGGTCGACGATGCCGTGCGCGCGCTGATGGACGACATGCTGCAGACCATGTACCACGCGCCCGGGATCGGGCTCGCCGCGCCGCAGGTGGGGGTGCTGAGCCGGATCGGGGTGATGGACTGCGCCAAGGGCGAGGACGAGGAG
>DATHZU010000243.1:0-2139 GCA_035458445.1 Thermohalobaculum sp.
CTCGCCGTGAGCGATGAGCTTGCCGATCAGAGAATCGTACTGAGACGGCACCGTGTAGCCACTGTAGAGATGACTGTCGAGGCGGATGCCGGGACCGCCGGGCGGATGGTACACGGTGACTTTGCCTGGAGACGGCATGAAGCTGTCGGGGTCCTCGGCATTGATGCGGCACTCGACGGCGTGTCCGCGAATCTCCACGTCTTTCTGACGCAGCTGCAGCGGCTCGCCAGCGGCGATCTTCAGCTGCGCGCGAACCAAATCTATGCCCGTGACCATCTCGGTCACGGGGTGCTCCACCTGCAGACGGGTATTCATTTCAATGAAGTAGAAGTTGCCGTTCTCATACAGGAACTCGAAGGTTCCCGCGCCGCGGTAATTGATTTCCCGGCAGGCGTTGGCACAGCGTTCGCCAATGGCGCGGCGAGTCTTGTCGTTCAGGCCCGGGGCGGGTGCTTCCTCGATGATTTTCTGGTGTCGGCGCTGCATGGAGCAGTCGCGCTCGCCCAGATAGATGGCGTTGCCCTGGCCGTCGGCGAGAACCTGGATCTCGATGTGACGGGGATTCTCCAGATACTTTTCCAGATAAACGGTCTCGTCACCGAAGGCCGCCGCCGCTTCCGAGCGCGTCAGCGAGATGGCATTGAGCAGCGCCGCTTCGCTGTGCACCACGCGCATGCCGCGGCCACCGCCGCCCCCGGAGGCCTTGATGATGACCGGATAACCCACCTCGCGGGCCGCGCGCAGGGATTCCTGCGGCTCTTCGCCGAGCGGTCCCTCCGATCCGGGCACGCAGGGGACCCCCGCCCTTTTCATCTCCGTGATGGCGGAGACCTTGTCGCCCATCAGGCGGATGGTCTCGGGCCGGGGCCCGACGAAGACGAAGCCGCTCTGCTCGACGCGCTCGGCGAAGTCGGCGTTCTCGGCAAGAAAGCCATAGCCGGGGTGAATGGCCACCGCGTCGGTCACTTCGGCGGCGCTGATGACGGCGGGAATGTTCAGATAGCTTTCCGCCGAAGGCGGCGGGCCGATGCACACCGACTCGTCGGCAAGGCGCACGTGCTTCAGATCCCGATCGGCGGAGGAATGCACGGCCACCGTCTTGATGCCGAGCTCGCGGCATGCGCGCAGGATCCTCAAGGCGATCTCGCCGCGGTTGGCGATGACCAGCTTATCCAGCGCAGGCATCAGGCCGCCCCCGCGGTCGCCGCCAGCGCCTGACCGGTGGCGCGGGGCGCCGGGTCACGCGTCATCGTCGCTTATCACGAATAACGGTTGGCCGTACTCCACCGGCTGGCCGTTCTCCACGAGAATCGCGCCGATCACGCCGCTGTGATCGGCCTCGATCTGATTGAGTATCTTCATGGCCTCGATAATGCACACGGTATCGCCCGCCTGCACCCGCTGGCCCACGTCGACGAAGGGCTTGGCGCCCGGCGAAGACGCCTGATAGAAGGTGCCGACCATGGGGGAGGTTATGATGTGGCCGGCGGGAAGCTGCTCGCTGGCGGCATCACCGGCGGAATCGGCGGCGCTCTGAGGCTGGGCGCGGACCTCCACCTGGGGCGCTTGCGGCGGCAGCGCCAGGGCCGGCGTCACGGCGGGCGCCAGCGGACGGTGCCGACTGATGCGCACCGACTCCTCGCCCTCGTGGATCTCGATCTCGTCGACATTGGACGTGTCGAGCAGATCGATGAGCTTTTTGACCTTGCGAATATCCATGCTGCGCCTCGGCTCTCAATCGTCGTCATCGCCGAGCTGCGCCACGGCGGCATGGAAGGCCAGCTCGTAGCCCTGGGGCCCGAGGCCGGCGATGACGCCCACGGCGATGTCGGAGAAATAAGAATGGTGGCGGAACGCCTCTCGTCGATGGATATTCGACAAGTGCACCTCGATGAAGGGAATGCCGGAAGCCAGGAACGCGTCGCGCAACGCGATGCTCGTGTGGGTGAAGGCCGCGGGGTTGATGATGATGAAGTCAACCGCCTCGGCGCAAGCCGCCTGCACGCGCTCCACCAGCCGGTGCTCCGCGTTGCTCTGGAAGCTCTCGAGCTGATGGCCCTGATCGGCCGCCAGCTCCGCCAGATTCTCGTCGATGGCGTCGAGACCGGCGTGCCCGTAGTGCTCGGGCTCGCGCTGACC
>DATHZU010000244.1:0-10263 GCA_035458445.1 Thermohalobaculum sp.
GATCAAGCTCGGCGTCAGCCCCAATGGCGAGAACATCAACAAGGGCTGCGGCTCGACCGAGCCCGCCGCCTGCCAGGCCGCGGTGCTGGAGCACGGTGCCGATCTGGGGATCGCGCTCGATGGCGACGCCGACCGGGTGCATGTCATCGACGAGACCGGCAAGGTGATCGACGGCGACCAGATCATGGGGCTGATCGCCACACGCTGGGCCCGGCAGGGGACGCTCGCCCGCAACACCCTGGTGGCGACGGTGATGTCGAACATGGGGCTCGAGCGCCTGCTGGCCGCGCATGGCATCCGGCTGCTGCGCACCCAGGTCGGCGACCGCTACGTCGTCGAGGCGATGCGGGCCGAGGGCTGCAACCTGGGCGGCGAGCAGTCCGGCCATATCGTGCTCGCCGACTACGTGACCACCGGCGACGGGCTGATGGCGGCGTTGCAGGTGCTGAGCGTGCTGGTCGCCGAGGGCCGCCCGGCATCAGAGCTCTGCCGGATGTTCGAACCCTATCCGCAGAAGCTGCGCTCGATCCGCTTCGCCGCCGCCGCCCGCCCGCTGGAGGACGATGGCGTCAAGGCGGCGATCAGCGCCGGCGAGGCGCGGCTGGCCGGGGGGCGGCTGCTGATCCGCAAGTCCGGCACCGAGCCGCTGATCCGGGTGATGGGCGAGGCCGAGGACCCGGCGCTGCTGGAGCAGGTGGTCGACGACATCTGCGCCGCCGTCGAGCGGGTAGCCGGTTAGAGCATCTCGTCGAAGGGCGGGGTTTCACCCCGCCATTACCCGTGCAGGGCGGGGTGAAACCCCGCCCTACAAAAGGCACTCGACGAATTGAGAATATCGAGCCTGTTCCTGCACAGGTCTAATATCCCGCCCCGCGGTCGACCAGGTTGATCGGCGGCCGGCCCGCCGACAGGCGGCGGTAGTTCTCGGCCACGTCCGCCGCGCCGCCGGTGACGCGCCAGCCCGAGACATGCGGCGTGATGGTCACCTTGGGATGCCGCCAGAGCGGGTGGCCGCTGGGCAGTGGCTCGGCGCGCAGCACATCCAGCACCGCGCCGCCCAGATGCCCGCCGTCCAGCGCCGCCAGCAGGTCGGCCTCGACCACCAGGTCGCCGCGGCCCGCGTTGATCAGCACCGCGCCGGGCTTCATCGCGGCGAAGAAGCGGGCGTCGGCCAGGTCACGGGTCTCGGGGGTCGAGGGCAGGATGCTGGCCACGTAGTCGCATTCTCCCAGCATCGGCCGCAGCGCGCCGGCCCCGTGGCGGCAGAGGATGCCGGGCAGGTCCTTCGGGCCGCGGCTCCAGCCGAGGACGCGGAACCCCAGCCCGGCGAACGCCGCCGCCACCCGCGCGCCGATGGTGCCGAGTCCGAGCACGCCCACGGTGGTCGCCGGGGTCTCGCGCGGTGCCACCGGCTCCCATCGTGCCTTCGCCTGGGCAGCCTCGTGCAGCGCCATGTTGCGCTGGAACCGCAGCACATAGGCAACGCAGTACTCGGCGATCTCGCGGGCCGCCGACTCGGACTTCAGCCGGGCGACCTGCACATCTGGCGGCAACTCCGGGGAATGGACCATGGTCTCGACCCCGGCGCCCAGCTTCTGCACCAGCCGCAGCGCCGGCAGCAGCGTGGCGAGGCCGGGCCTCAGCCCGACGGTCGCCAGCATGGTGACGGCGGACAGGTCGCCCGGCTCGTCCATGCAGCGCAGGTCCGCTCCCGGCAGCAGGGGCGCGAGCTCGGCCCGGAACGCCTCGTCGGTCTTCCATTCCGGCATGGCGATGTCGATCAGCATCGGCATTCGGTCGGTCCCGCCCCGCCCGGCTCAGGCCGCAATCACCTCGCCCGCGCGGGCGGTATACAGCTTGACGTAGAACGCGCCGTCATGGGCGATCTTGCGGACCGACTCTCGGGCCTGCATCGCCGCCAGCCAGGCCTTCAGGCGCGGGCAGTCGTCCGGGATCGACAGCCCCCGCCAATGGGCCAGCGCCGGCAGCCGCTCGAAGAACGGGTAGAAGGCGATATCCGCCAGGCTGACCCGGGCACCGAACCAGTAGGGCCCGTCGCCGGAGAGCTTCGCCAGCCCCTCGGTTTCCATGAACCGCATCCGGTCCTGGACCTGGGCAACCAGCCGGCGCCGCTCGGCCGGGTCGCGGGTGCGCACCAGCGACGAGGTGTCGGTCACATAGTAGTTGTCGCAGAAATGCCCCCAGATGCGCGCCTTTGCCCGCAGCGCCGGATCTGTTGGCATCAGCGGCGGGTCCGGGAAGACCTCGTCCAGATACTCGTTGGCGATCAGGCTCTCGTAGATGGTGTGGCCGTCATGGACCAGCGCCGGGACCTTGCCGTAGGGCGAGACGGCGAGGAAGCGGGCGGGCTTGTCGCCGAGGTCGATCTCGACATGCTCGCAGTCGAGCCCCTTCTCCAGCAGCGCGATCCGTGTGCGGTGGGCGTAGGGGCAGGTGCGGGTGGTGAACAGTTCCATGGCGTGGCCTTCCCTTGTCTGTGGTGTCGTGCCGGGCCTGGCGGCAGATTGCGCCGCGATGGCGGCGGGGTAAAGGGCCGATCCGGTCACTGCGCCGCCTTGGCTGCGGCCGGCGGTTCGCTCAGCTGCAGGCCCAGCTGCTTCTCCGCGGCCTTGCGGATCAACGCCTCGATCGCCGGATCGCGGCCCTTCAGCCGCATGAAGTCGCGGCGGCTGAGCACCAGGAGCCGCGAGAACCCCATCGAGACGATGACGCTGCGCCGCCGCCGGTAGGGCATGATCAGCGCCAGCTCGCCGAAGAAATCGCCGTTCGAGATTCGCACCGGCGCGCCTTTCCCGCGCGCCTCCAGCGCGCCCGAGGCGACGAAGAACATCTCGGTCCCGCGCGCGCCCTCGGCCAGCACGACTTCGCCGGGGACCGTGAACCGGGTGCGCAGCCGGCGCAGTACCAGCTTGCGCTGGCGCTCGTCGAGGCCGCTGAACAGCGGCACCCCGTCCAGTAGCTCGGCAGGCGACATGGCCAGGTCCAGCCGCGGCGGGCGGGCGGCGACCCGCTCGCGCCGGTCCAGGTCGCGGATCAGGTCGTCGCGCAGCTCCGAGCCGATCACGCCGTCATTGTAGAGCCGCTCGTACTGGTGCCGCTCGCGGCGGATCGCGGCGCGCGAGATCAGCGTGCGCTCCATGGCTTCGACATAGGCGGGATACTGCAGGTCGATCGAGTCGATCGCGGCCTGCACCCGCTGCAGCCGCCGGGCCAGCAGGGCGCCGAGGTTCTTCGCCGCGTCCTTGCCGATCATCGGCGCCAGCGTCTTGTCGGCAAACCGCTGCAGGCCGCGCATCACCCGGTCGGTTTCCAGCAGCACGGTCAGGCGCAGCTCGATCAGGTCGCGCAGCGGCCGGTCCCAGCGCAGGAAGCGTTGCGCGAGGATCGCGGGGGCATAGCCCGAGACCGCGGTCACCGAGGCCTCGGCGGCCTGTGTGTAGGCGTCGCGGCCTCCGGTGCGCGCGGCATCGGCGATGCGGTCGGCGAAGAGGCGCAACTGGTTGGTGGCACGGGGCCCGATGGCGCCCTCCTCGAAGCCGCGGCGGATCAGCCTTGCCTCCTGGCCGCAGAGGATCGCGAGGCCCAGGCGCAGCCGCTCGCCGAAGGGAATGCGCTCGCCCTCGGCCTGTGCCTTGGAATGTGCCTCGACCTCGGCCTGCTGCCGGCCCAGCGCCTGCTCGACGGCAGCCAGCGCCTCGGGCTCCAGCGTGCGCGCGGCGGCGATGTCGTGGATGACGCTGCGCACCCGCTCGATGGCCCCGGCGACGATGTGCTCGCGCAGCGCCATATCGGCATGCGAAAGCTGGTCGAGCCCCAGCCGCGAGGTCAGCAGCGCCAGGGTCGAGGCGTTGACGAACAGCGTCGTCAGGGTGAAGGCCGCGGCCAGGGCGCCGAGGATCGGCCCCGCGGTGCCCAGCGCGGGGGTCTCGGTCAGCGACAGGGCCAGGACCAGGGTCACCGCGCCGCGCACCCCGCCCCAGAAGGCCAGGATGCGCTGCGGCCGGTCCATCCGCGCGGCGTGGCCGGTGCGCTCGAGCACCGGCAGCACCCAGAACAGGATCAGCGCCCGGGCGGCGAAGGCGCCCAGATAGACGAAGATTACCAGGATCCACTGCACCCAGTTCAGGCTGCTCAGCATCCAGGGGGTCAGCAGCGAGGCCAGCAGCAGGATCATCGAGTTGGCCCAGAAGCCGGTCTGCGCCCAGATCGCCTGCACCGTGCTCCAGTTCCCGGGACCCATGCGGATGAAGCCGCTGGACCCGGTCGCCAGCCCGGCGAAGACGACGGCGACGACGCCCGAAGCGCCCAATACCTGCTCGGCCACCAGATAGGCGCCATAGGCGACCGCCATGGTCATCGACATCTCGGCGGCCGAGGACCGGCCGAGCAGCGGGTATAGCAGCGAGGCCAGGAAGGCGAGCCCCAGCCCGCAGCCTGCTCCGGCACCGAAATTGTACAGGAAGCCGAGGACGACGCCGGTGAAGCTGGGGTCGGCCCCGGGCGCGGAGAGCGCCAGCAGGAAGGTGAAGATGGCGATGGCCGCGGCGTCATTCAGCAGGCTCTCGCCCTCGATGATCACCAGCAGCCGTTTCGGGGCGCCGATCTCGCGGAAGGTGGTGATCACCGCGCCGGGGTCGGTGGTGGCGACGGCGGCGCCCAGCATCAGGCAGGCGGTCAGCGCGATCGGGGTCACCGCCCACACGGCCAGCCCCACCAGCAGGGTCGCGGCGATCACCGCCACGACCGCCATGACGATGACGCCACCGATATCGTCCAGCAGGCGGCGCACATTGACCGACAGGGCCATCTCGAACAGCAGCGGCGGCAGGAAGATGTGCAGCAATGCGCTGGAATCGAACGCCACCTGCTCGACGAACCAACGGTCCAGTGCGTTGAGCGACGTGCCGGACAGGGTGAAATCGGTCAAGGCAGAGACGGTGCCGGCGATCAGCCCCGCACCCGCGATCCCCACCGGAAGCGGCAGCCCGACCCGCCGGGCGGCCGGCACCGCCAGCGCCACCAGGGCGAGTGTCAGAGCCAGAACCGAGACCGCGAAGACGACAATATCCATGCGGCTATTCCAGCTCCGATCCTTGTGCCTGGCAAATGATATAGTACGTCCGGCGATCCGCCAGTGGGTTTTGCCGCACTGCGGAGGCAATTATTTTGCGGCGCACATAGCCTGTTGCTACGGCCGCATCGCCCGGGATAAACTCGCTCGAACGGGTCTGCTCCAGGAGTTTCTGCCCATATGACGCCATTCGCAATCGCCGGCGTGCAGATGCATGTCGCCGCGCTCCACGACAATGTCGACGGCATGCGCCAGCGCCTCGATGTCCTGATGGCCCGGTTTCCCTGGACCCAGATGGTCGTGTTCAGCGAGCTGTCGCCCTACGGGCCGCTGACGCGCTTCGCGCAGCCGTTCCCGAACCATGCCATCGACACCTTCCGCGTCGATGCGCGCCGCCACAAGGTCTGGCTGATCCCGGGTTCGATGTTCGAGAAGACACCGGACGGGCGGATCTACAACACCTCGGTGGTGATCAACCCCGAGGGCGAGATCGTCGCGAAATACCGCAAGATGTTCCCGTTCCGGCCCTATGAAACCGATGATGTTTCGGCGGGGACCGAGTTCTGCATCTTCGACGTGCCCGAGGTGGGGCGGTTCGGGCTGTCGATCTGCTACGACATCTGGTTCCCCGAGACCACCCGGCAGCTGACCAGCCAGGGGGTCGAGGTGCTGTTGCACCCGGTCCTGACCGGCACCACCGACCGCGATGCCGAGCTGGCCATCGCCCGGGCGACGGCGGCGCAGTTCCAGTGCTATGTGTTCGACGTCAACGGACTTGGCGCGGGCGGCGTCGGGCGTTCCTGCGTGGTCGACCCCTCGGCCCATGTGGTGCACCAGTCCGCCGGACAGGAGGACATGTTCCCGATCGAGGTCGATCTCGACCAGGTTCGCCGCCAGCGGGCGACAGGGATGATGGGTCTCGGCCAGGTGCTGAAGAGCTTCCGCGACCGTTCCGCCGATTTCTCGGTCTATGACCGCGCCAGCGGCACCGATGCCTATCTGCACAGCCTCGGCGCCCTGGAAATGCCCCGGCAGGGCTCGCGGGCGGGCACCGGGCGGGGAGAGCCGACCGCCTGGACCCCGGCGGAGCCCGAAGGCCATCTGGAACAGAATCTGTCGAAAGGCAGCGCCGAGATTGCGCCCTTCACAGGCCGTGTCGTGTCGGGGTGATGATCGGAAGAAATGGCGAGTGCGGCGCCAGACCAGGGAGTGAACGATGCCCGAGGACCTGACCAGCGCCGGATTGCACTCGATCGGTGATTATTACAGCGCGTCCCAGTTGCGCGCCGACCGGTGGAGCGCCCTGCGCGAGGTGACCGACGGGCTCGGGCACGCAGCGCCGGAGTCGGCTGGCGCGGCAAAGCTGGCACACCGGGCCGAGGAGCTGTTCGACGCGCTTGGTCCGATCGAGGTGTACTGGGCGTTTCCGGGGCAGGCGGCTTTCGAGCACATGCGGCGGCAGCTGGCGCACCGGTCCTGGGAGGACCTTGCGTTTTCGGTGCGCCGGACGGTCCGCGCCCTGACCTCGGGCGCTTATCGCCGCCGCGCGGTCCCGCTGGCCCGGGGCGACGTGGACAGCGATGAGCTTGAGGACGAATCGACCCTGCCGGTCGAGGCCCGGGCGCTGGCGCGGCCCTATTTCGAGGTCCTGCTGGTCGACGACCTGGGCGAGCACCAGGAGCGCTGGCTGCGCACCAGCCTGGCCAACATGCGCCGCAGCGAGGATGCCTTCGTCTACGAGCCGGTGGTGGTCCCCACCCTCGAGGACGCGCTGATCGGCGTCCTGTTCAACCACAATATCCAGGCAGTGGTGGTGCGCCCGGGGCTGGGGCTGAAGTCGCGCAACACGCTCACGATCCTGACCAAGTACCTGAACCGGATCGGCGACGAGGACCTGGACGCGTTGGCGCCGGGCGAATACGGCCCCGAGCTCTGCCGGCTGATCGCCCGCGTCCGGCCCGAGCTGGACGCGTATCTGATCACCGACCGCTCGGTCGAGGACATCGCCGGGCGCGATCTCGGCGGCTGCCGGCGGGTGTTCTACAACCAGGAGGACTTCCTGGAGCTGCACCTGAACATCCTGCGGGGCGTGGGCGCGCGCTACAAGACACCGTTCTTCACCGCGCTGAAGGAGTATTCCAAGCAGCCGACGGGCGTGTTCCATGCGATGCCGATCAGCCGCGGCAAGTCGATTTCGAAGAGCCACTGGATCCAGGACATGGGGGCGTTCTACGGCCCGAACATCTTCCTGGCCGAGACCTCGGCCACCAGCGGCGGGCTGGACAGCCTGCTGGAGCCGACCGGGCCGATCAAGGAGGCGCAGGAGCAGGCGGCGCGGGCCTTCGGGGCCAAGCAGACCTTCTTCGCCACCAACGGCACCTCGACCTGCAACAAGATCGTGGTCCAGGCCCTGATCAAGCCCGGCGACATCGTGCTGGTCGACCGCGACTGCCACAAGTCGCACCATTACGGCATGGTGTTGGCGGGCGCGCAGGTGGTCTATCTCGAGAGCTACCCGCTGGACGAGTACTCGATGTACGGGGCGGTGCCGCTGAGCGAGATCAAGGGCAAGCTGCTGGCGCTGAGGGCGGCGGGCAAGCTCGACCGGGTGCGGATGCTGCTGTTGACCAACTGCACATTCGACGGGGTGGTCTACAATGTCGACCGGGTGATGGAGGAATGCCTGGCGATCAAGCCCGGCCTGGTGTTCCTGTGGGACGAGGCCTGGTTCGCCTTCGCCCGCTTCGGCCCGACCTACCGCCGCCGCACGGCGATGAACGCGGCCAACAAGCTGCGCCGCAAGCTGCGCGAGCCGGAGACGGCGAAGGCGTGGGAGAAGCAACAGAAGAAGCTGGCGGGCGCCGACGACGCCGCCTGGATCAAGACCCGCCTGGTGCCGCCGCCGCATGCGCGGGTGCGGACCTACGCGACGCAATCGACCCACAAGACCCTGACCGCGCTCCGGCAGGGCTCGATGATCCATGTGAACGACCAGGACTTCAAGGGCGAGGTCGAGCAGGCTTTCCACGAGGCCTACATGACCCATACCTCGACCTCGCCGAACTACCAGATCATCGCCTCGCTGGACGTGGGGCGCCGCCAGGTCGAGCTGGAGGGGTTCGAGTTCGTGCAGCGCCAGGTCGAGGCGGCGATGTCGATGCGCCGCGCCATCTCCACGCATCCGCTGCTGAAGAAGTACTTCAAGGTGCTGACGGCGGGCGACATGATCCCCGAGCAGTACCGCGAGAGCGGCATCACCTCCTATTACGATCCGGACCAGGGCTGGGCCGACATCTGGGAGGCCTGGGCGAATGACGAGTTCGTGCTGGACGCCACGCGGGTGACGCTGGCGGTCGGCGGCACCGGCTGGGACGGCGATACGTTCAAGACCCGGATCCTGATGGACAAGTACGGGATCCAGATCAACAAGACCTCTCGCAACACCGTGCTGTTCATGACCAATATCGGCACCACCCGGTCGTCGGTCGCCTATCTGATCGAGGTTCTGGTGACCATCGCCAAGGAACTCGACGGCCTGCTGGACGACGCCTCGAAGATGGAGAAGCGCGCCTTCGAGCGCCGGGTCCAGAGCCTGATGGTCGACCTGCCGCCGCTACCCGACTTCTCGCGCTTCCACGACGCCTTCCGGGCGGATGCCGAGACGCCCGAAGGCGACATGCGGGCGGCGTTCTTCCTGGCCTATGACGAGGAGAATTGCGACTATCTCGAGCTCGACGGCTCGATGAAGGCGGCGATGGAGGCGGGCCGCGAGCTGGTCTCGGCCTCGTTCATCATCCCCTATCCGCCGGGCTTCCCGATCCTTGTGCCCGGGCAGGTGATCAGCCCGGAGATCCTGGCCTTCATGCGGGCGCTGGATGTCAACGAGATCCATGGCTACCGGCCGGATCTGGGGCTCAGGGTGTTCACCGAGGAGGCGCTGGCGCGCCACGCGGAGGGCCGGTGAGCATGGCCCTGACGCCAGGGTGCGCTTCAAACGTAGGGTGCTTGCGCGCACGCACCCTACGGCAATCATAAAAAACCGACAGGGAGATCATAGATGCCGACGAAGACGCTGAAGAACATCTCGGAGATCCGTCGCTACTTCCACCGCAACGAGACCCCGATCTATTTCGT
This sequence comes from Thermohalobaculum sp., assembly GCA_035458445.1. Classification (GTDB taxonomy): domain Bacteria; phylum Pseudomonadota; class Alphaproteobacteria; order Rhodobacterales; family Rhodobacteraceae; genus Thermohalobaculum. Next base: position 9,227 of record DATHZU010000244.1, read on the forward strand.
CTCGGCGACCAACTTCAATCTGCTGGGGTTGGACGAGTGGGTGAAGAACTTCAAGTACGTCAACTATCTCGACTGCTTCGACGGCCGCCACCCGAATGTCTTCGTGCCCTCCGAGCAGCCCCATGCCGAGTTCCAGTCGATCGAGGACATCAACAATTACCTCTTGAGCCACAAGGAGGTGATCGACCTCATGAAGCGCCGCGGCGGCAAGCCGCGCTTCGTGTTCCTGATGTTCGACGAGCAGACCGAGAAGCTGGCCAAGGAGCTGGGCGCCGAGGTCTGGTTTCCCAAGGCGAAGCTGCGCTCCAAATGCGACAACAAGATCGAGACCGTGCGCATCGGCAACAAGGCCGGGGTGCCCTCGGTGCCGAACACGCTGAGCGAGGTCAAGGACTACGCCCATCTGCGCAAAGTCTGCGAGAAGGCCGGGATCGGCCACGACCTGGTGCTGCAGTCGGCCTTCGGCGACAGTGGCCACACCACCTTCTTCATCAAGTCCGAGGCCGATTTCCGCCGCCACGAGCACGAGATCGTCGGCGAGGGCGAGATCAAGATCATGAAGCGCATCGACTGCCGCGGCTCGGCGATCGAGGCCTGCGCCACCAAGCAGGGCACCATCGTCGGCCCGCTGATGACCGAGCTGGTGGGCTTCAAGGAGCTGACCCCCTATCGCGGCGGCTGGTGCGGCAACGAGATCTTCGCCACCGCCTTCCCGCCGAAGACCCGGCAGAAGGCGCGGGACCTGACCTTCAAGTTCGGCGAGCAGCTGCGCAAGGAAGGCTACCGGGGCTATTTCGAGCTCGACTTCCTGATCGAGAACAAGACCGGCGAGATCTATCTGGGCGAGCTGAACCCGCGCATCACCGGCGCCTCGTCGATGACCAACCACGCCGCATTCGCCCATGCGGACGCGCCCTTGTTCCTGTTCCACCTGCTCGAGTTCTCGGGCGCCAGGTTCGACCTCGACGTCGAGGCGCTGAACGCCCGCTGGGCCGACCCGGACATGATCGACAGCTGGTCGCAGATGGTGATCGAGC
>DATHZU010000245.1:0-9611 GCA_035458445.1 Thermohalobaculum sp.
GGAAGGGCAGCGTGTAGCCGCCAGATAGCTCGATCAGCCCCCAGAAGGCCGGCGCCGCCGACATCCAGCCCAGCGACAGGAAGGCGAAGGCGCGGCCGTTCATCTCGGCCAAGTCGGCATCGGCCACCTTGTAGCTCATGGCGGTGACGAAGACCGGGTTCCAGCACTGCCCCGCCAGCCCGCAGGCGGCGGCCAGCGGCACCAGCCGCCAGACGGGCGTGTCCGCATCCACCTGCAGCACCGCCAGCAGTGTCGCGACCGCCGTCAGGGCGATCATCACCAGCACCAGTTGCGGCCGCCCGGTGCGGTCGCAAATCCAGCCCAGCAGCGGCCTGCCGATCAGCGCCGTGATGTGCAGGTTCGAGGCGAAGATCCCCGCCGCCACCGGCCCCAGACCGGCGACCTCCAGAAGGTACAGATAGGCGAAGAAGGTGACCGCGTTCTGGGTCACCGCGAAGGCCAGCCCAGCCCCCCACAGGAACCGCAATTCGCGCGGCACCCGCAGCCGCGCGCGGAACGAGGCCCAGGCTCCGGGGCTGTCCGAGGACACGACCTTCGCCCGCCCCTCCTGGCCCAGCCGGAACCAGGACCGGAACAGAAGCGTGAACCCCACCCCGGCGAACAGCACCGCCGAGACCGACAGCACTCCCGCCTGCCATCCGGCGGCAATCATCAGCGGCGGCAGGACCCGCCCGATCACCGCCATGGCGGCGGGCACCGAGGAATGCCGGATCGAAAGGTACAGCCCCCGCATTTTGCGGTCGGCGCTCTGGGTCACCAGGGTCATGCCGACGGCGCCCTGCGGCCCGTAGGCGATGCCGAACAGGAACGCCGACAGCATCACCGCCGACCACGAAGCCGCCAGCGCCAGCAGCACCGCCGCCCCCATACCCGCCAGCACCAGGGCGATGGTGCCCATGCCGCCGAACCGCGCCACCAGGCTGCCTGTAAAGCCGCTACTGAGGAAGGTGCCGAGGAAGATGAAGCTGACCGACAGGCCGAAGTCCCGCTCGTTCAATCCGGTCACGGCGGCCAGCTCCGGCGCCAGCAGGCTGAAGCTCCAGAACCCCACCGCCGCGATGGCCTGGGTCAGGAAGGCGCCGGTCAGCACCGCCAGCGGGCGTGGCTTGGACGGGACTGCGGCGGTCATTCGGGTCTCGTGCGGTTTCGGTTTGGCGGCGTCGGCTGGCTATCCTATACCCAATTCAATCGCCGCCTGGCGGGGAAGAAGCCATCCCAGAGAGGGTATCACGATGGTGATTGCCGACCAGATCGCCCAGCCTTCGCCGACGCGCGAGATCGCCGAATGGGTTGCATCGGGCACCCCGCCCCCGCCCGTGGCGCTGACCTGGGCCAGGCATGCGATCCTCGACTGGCTGGGCGTGACCATCGCGGGCGCGCGCGAGCCTCTGGCCGCAATGCTGCGCGAGGAACTGGCCGGCGGCGGCCCCTGCACCCTGCTCGGCTGCGGCGCGCGGGCGAACGCACACCATGCGGCGCTGATCAACGGCGCGGCGGGTCATGCGCTGGATTACGACGACGTCTCGCGCGAGATGTATGGCCACCCGACCGCGCCCGTCGCCCCTGCCCTGCTGGCACTGGCCGAGGTCACCGGCGCCACCGGCGCGGCGGTGCTGGAGGCGCTGGCGGTCGGTATCGAGGTCGAATCGGCCATCGGCGAGATGACCCGGGGCGGGCACTACAACCTCGGCTTCCACGCCACCGGAACGATCGGCGCCTTCGGCGCGGCGGCGGGCTGCGCCCGGCTGCTGAGGCTCGATTCGGATGCCACCGCCCGGGCGTTGGGGCTGGCGGCTTCGATGGCCGCCGGGCTGAAGGTGAATTTCGGCACCATGGCCAAGCCCTTCCACGCCGGCACCGCCGCCGCCAACGGATTGCTGGCCGCCCGGCTGGCCGCGCGCGGCTTCACCGCCAGCCCGGACGCGATCGAGGCGCCGCAGGGTTTTCTTGCGACGCAGGGTCCCGACTCGGTGATCGAGCCGGTCCGCCCTGACGCGCAGGCTCCCTGGTGGGTCGAGCGGACATTGTTCAAATACCATGCTGCCTGCTATTCGACCCACGCCACCATCGAGGCGGTGAATCATCTGCGCCGCACCCACGGGATCGGGCTCGACGACATGGCAGCGATCACCCTGACGGTGCATCCGCGCCATCTGAAGGTCTGCAACATCCCGGAGCCCGAGACCGGCCTGCAGATGAAATTCTCGCTGCGCCAGCTCGCTGTGGCGGCGCTGGACGGTCTCGACACCGGGGCGCTGGAGACCTTCTCGGCAGCCAATGCCTGCGACGCCCGCTATGCGGCCGCACGCCAAAGGGTGACGGTGGAAACCGACCCCGGACGCGACCGGATGACCGCCCGCGTGGCCATTGCCCTGACCGACGGCCGCCGGGTCGAGGCGGAAGCCGATGTCGGTCAGCCCGCCGCCGACCTGAACGCCCAGTGGGACCGGCTGGCCGCGAAGTTTGCCTCGGTCGCGGCCCCGGTGATCGGCGAGGTGCGCGCCGCGGAGGCAATCACGCTGGTCGCCGGGCTGGACGGCGCCGTGGGGGTCGCGCCGCTGATGCGAACGGCGAGGTAAAGGACAGGACGCCTATCCGCACCATCGGCAGACAATGCCTGTGTTGTCCCGGGCTTGATCCGGGACCTCGCGGTGGCGGTGACCCGGAGGTCCCGGCTCAAGGCCGGGACAGCATGGCAGACGGCACGGCGCTCGGTGCCCTGATCCGATCATGATCAATCCGTGCTCCACAGCCGGTGGCGCCCGGGGTCACGGGCGCCTTCGATCCGCGGCCCCTCGCGTCCGGCGCGGATTGCCACTGCTCCCAGCCGTGCCAGATCGGTTGCGCCCAGATAGACACAAGGCCCGTCATGGGGCGGCCCGTAGCGCATCACCAGCAGGGTCCGGGGCCGGCACAGCCCGGCGATCCGGGACGGATTGACAGATTTCGAGTGCACCACCTCCAGCCGCCAGCCATTCGGCAGCACCGCCGATGACCAGCCCTTGCCGCGCGTCGTCCCTGCGCGGGCAGCGGCGGTCTTCTGGTCGGCTGCGTCGCCGTCGCGCCTGAGCCAGGTCTCGGCGGCGAAGGACTGGGCTCGGCCGTGGTCCAGCACCCGGCCCTCGGGCCCCATCACCCCCACCAGCTTGCCGCCGGGCGCTATGAGCACCTCGGGCCTGTCGGGCGCCCCCGCCCACAGCAGCAGGGCCCCGGCAATGGCCGCGAGCCCCGCCAGCCGCCACCTCCCGCGCCACAGGAACAGCCACAGACCCCCGAGCGTCATCATCGGCAGCACCGGCCCGGCCGCCACCGGCACGGGGTGGATGGCCCCCGGCAGGGCGGCGATGGCATGGGCAACCTCGAGCACCCCATCGATGCCCTGACCCATCGCCCAGAGCGCCGGGGCCGCGAGCCCGAACGGCGCCAGCACGCCGGACGCCACGGCGGATGGCGCGATCACCAGGCCCATCAACGGAACAGCCGCCAGATTGGCCGGCAGCCCGTAGGGGGCCACGCGGTTGAAGTGATAGGCCGCATAGGGCGCGGTCGCCGCCCCGGCGATCAGGCTGGTGAAGACCAGCCCCGCAAGGTACAGGCCCAGGACCCTCAGCACCCGGTTGCCACGCCTGGGTGCGGCATCTCCCTCCTCCGCCCGGCGGAGCATCCTGCGGCGGCGCACCTCCTCCCATCCGGCGACGAGGGCGGCGGTGGCGGCAAAGCTCATCTGGAAACCCACATCCATCAGGCTGACCGGCCGCACCGCCAGGACCACCGCCGCCGCGAGCGCCAGCCCGCGCAGCGTGATCGCCGGCCGGTCCAGCAGCACCGCCGTGAAGGCCACCGCCATCATCACGAAGGCGCGCTGGGTCGCCACCGTGGCCCCGGACAACAGCAGATACCCCAGCCCCGCCGCCAGAGCCCCAACGGCGGCCGCCTTGCGCGCCGAGGCGCCGGAGACCGGCCCCACCGCCAGAACCAGCCGCAGCGCCGCAAAAACCAGCCCGGTCAGCAACCCCATATGCAGCCCGGAGATCGCCAGCAGATGGGCGAGGTTCGAGATTCGCAGCGCCTCGGCGTCGGCCTCGGCAATGCCGGACCGGTCGCCGGTGATGATCGCCGCCGCGAAGGCGCCCTGCCGCCCCGGCAAGGCCCGCGCTATCGCATCCGACAGCCGTGCCCGGCGCTCCTCCAGCCAGATGAAGAACGCGTCCACCGGACCCGATGGCTCGCCCACCGAGACGGTCAGTGCCGCACCCCGCGCATAGCCGACCGCCCCCAGCCCTTCGAAATAGGCCCGCAGGCGAAAGTCGAAGGCCCCGGGTTCGACCGGCTCGCCGGGCGGCAACAGACGGGCAAAGACCCGCACCCGGGTGCCGGGCCGCGGCGCCGTATCGTGGTCCGCCGCCAGCAGGGTGACACGCGCATGGGCCGGGGTCTCCGCCGGGTCCAGCCCATAGATCACCACCCGGTCCAGCAACAGGCGCGGCGCGCCCGAGGCTGCCTTCGACAACTCGCGCACCCGGCCCTCGATGGTCTCCTCGACCGGCCCGGACAGGATCGGCGCGTCAACCCGGTGTGCCGCCAGCACCGCAAGCGAGAACCCGACCCCGAGGGCGGCCAGGGCCAGCGTTCCGGCCAGCGCCACCCAGCCCGCACGCCGGGCGAGGCCGGTTGCGGCCAGCAGCGCCGGCATCAAGGCCGGCGCGCACCACAACGGATCGGGCTCGGCGTCCAGCGCAAAGTACAGCCAGATCCCGGCGCCCATCAGAACCGGCAGCCACAGGATCGCGCGGCGCGCCTCCTGCGCCCAGAGGCGCGGCCAATCGCCCCGCCCCGACACCTTGTGCCCTGCCCTGTCCTGCCCCATAAAGGCGCCCCGAATGAGCCGTGATGCGGGCTTCTGCCCCGCGACCCCATAAGCTGCCGCCGCCGTTAACCGAGCGTTAAGAGCACCCGATGCCCGCTGAGACCGTGATCACCCGCTTTGCCCCCTCGCCGACCGGCTATCTGCATATCGGCGGTGCCCGCACGGCGCTGTTCAACTGGCTGTTCGCGCGGCACCATCAGGGCAAGTTCCTGCTGCGCATCGAGGACACCGACCGCGTCCGCTATACGCCCGAGGCGACCGAGGCGATCTACGCCGGGCTGAAATGGCTGGGCCTGGAATGGGACGGCGAGGCGGTCAGCCAGTTCAGCCGGGTCGAACGCCACGCCGAGGTCGCGCAGCTGATGCTGGCCCGCGGCACCGCCTACAAATGCTTCGCCACCAGGGACGAGATCGACACCTTCCGCGAGCAGGCGAAGGCCGAGGGAAAACCGCCGCTGTTCCGCAGCCCATGGCGCGATGCCGACCCGGCAACCCATCCCGAGGGCACCGAATACACCATCCGGCTGAAGGCACCGCGCGAGGGCAAGGTGGCGGTCGAGGACAAGGTCCAGGGTCTGGTCGAATGGGACGCCGCCCAGCTCGACGACCTGATCCTGCTGCGCTCGGACGGCACGCCCGTCTACATGCTGGCGGTGGTGGTCGACGACCACGACATGGGGGTGACCCATGTGATCCGCGGCGACGACCACCTGACCAACGCGGCGCGCCAGACGCTGATTTATCAAGGCATGGGCTGGGACACTCCCATCTTCGCCCATATCCCGCTGATCCACGGGCCCGACGGCGCCAAGCTGTCGAAGCGCCACGGCGCACTGGGGGTCGAGGCCTATCGCGACATGGGCTACCTGCCGGCGGCCATGCGCAACTATCTCGCCCGGCTGGGCTGGAGTCACGGCGATGACGAATTTTTCACCACCGATCAGGCAATAGAGTGGTTCGGCCTCGAGCAGGTCGGAAAGTCCGCGGCGCGGTTCGACTTCGTCAAGCTGGAGAATCTCAACGGCCAGCATATCCGCAACACTCCCGATGCGGAGCTGGTAACAGCCATCGAAGACCTGTTTGCAGCGCAGCATAAGCCGGCGCCGGACCCGCGACGGCGAGCGATGTTGGCACAGGCCATGCCGGGGCTGAAGGAGAGGGCGAAGACTCTTTTGGAACTGATTGACATGGCTCAATATATCTTATCAGATCGCCCGTTCGTCCCGGACGAAAAGGCCGCGAAGATCCTGGCCGATGATGCGCCGGAGATGCTCGCGCGTTTGACTGTGCGACTGCAAAATGCTACGGACTGGACCGCAGGATCGATCGAGGAAATCGCCCGGTCCTTCGCGGAGGAGGAAAGCCTCAAACTCGGCCGGATCGCCCAGCCGCTGCGCGCCGCCCTCACCGGGCGCGCCGTCAGTCCGGGGGTGTTCGACGTGATGGAGACGATCGGCCGCGAGGAAACTTTGGCTCGGCTGCGGGACGTTGCTCCTGCGGGCTGACGCCCCAAATGAATTGCGATGACAGGAACACGCGGGCCCCACCGGAGCCGCCAGACGAAAAAGAGGGAGCGACATGGCGACAGGAACATCCAACCGCAACGCAACCATCATCATCGGCAACGAGAGCCGAGAGTTCCCGATCTACGATGCTGTCCACGGCCCTTCGGTCATCGATATCCGCAGCCTCTACAAGGAAATGGATGTCTTTACCTACGACCCCGGCTTCACCTCGACCGGCAGCTGCGAGTCGACCATCACCTTCATCGACGGCGACAAGGGCGAGTTGCTGTACCGGGGCTACCCCATCGACCAGCTCGCCGAGTCGAGCCATTACCTGGAAGTCTGCTACCTGCTGCTCTATGGCGAGTTGCCGACTGCCGCGCAGCTCGAGGACTTCGAACTCCGAGTGACCCGCCACACCATGCTGCACGAGCAGATGCAGTATTTCTTCCGCGGCTTCCGCCGCGACGCGCATCCGATGGCGGTGGTCTGCGGCGTCATGGGCGCGATGTCGGCCTTTTATCACGACTCGACCGACATCACCGACGAGTGGCAGCGCGAGGTGGCGTCGATCCGGCTGATTGCCAAGCTGCCGACGATCGTCGCCTGGGCCTTCAAGTATTCGATCGGCCAGCCTTTCGTCTATCCGCGCAACGACCTGGATTACGCCGCCAACTTCCTGCACATGTGCTTCGCCGTTCCCTGCGAGGAATATGTCGTCGACCCGATCCTGGCCCGCGCCATGGACCGGATCATGACGCTGCACGCCGACCACGAGCAGAACGCCTCGACCTCGACCGTGCGGCTGGCGGGCTCGTCGCATGCCAACCCCTTCGCCTGCATCGCGGCGGGCGTGGCCAGCCTCTGGGGTCCCGCCCATGGCGGCGCCAACCAGGCCTGCCTGGAGATGCTGCGCCAGATCGGCTCACCGGACCGGGTCGGCGAGTATGTCGACCGCGCCAAGGACAAGGACGACCCGTTCCGCCTGATGGGCTTCGGCCACCGGGTGTACAAGAACTACGATCCGCGCGCCAAGGTGATGCAGCAGACGGCGAAGGAGGTTCTGGACCTGATGGGGGTCGAAAACAACCCGACGCTGCAGGTGGCCCAGCAACTCGAGAAGATCGCGCTCGAGGATCCCTATTTCATCGAAAAGAAGCTGTACCCGAATGTCGACTTCTATTCGGGCATCATCCTCGATGCGATGGGCTTCCCGACCTCGATGTTCACTCCGATCTTCGCGCTCAGCCGCACGGTCGGCTGGATCGCCCAGTGGAAGGAGATGATCGAGGACCCGGTGCAGAAGATCGGCCGCCCGCGCCAGCTTTACACCGGCGCCCCGCGGCGCGACTACACGGATGTCGAGGATCGGTGACGCGGACGCCACCGGCAAGTTTCAACGGCGCGGCGCAGGCCGCGCCGTTTCTCGTTTCCGGGCTTGCCCCGCCACGGGTTCGGCTGACAGGGTGTCGATGTACAGATCGGGAGACACGCCGTGCGCAGCAGCAAGGTCATCCATGTTGTCTCGGCCCATGCCGAGGGCGAGGTCGGCGACGTGATCGTCGGCGGGGTCGCGGCCCCTCCGGGCGAGACCCTGTGGGAACAGTCGCGCTGGATCGCCCGCGACGGCGCCTTGCGCGACTTCGTGCTGAACGAGCCGCGGGGCGGCGTCTTCCGTCACGTCAATCTGCTGGTTCAACCGAAGGACCCAGCCGCCGACGCGGCCTGGATCATCATGGAGCCCGAAGACACGCCGCCGATGTCGGGCTCGAACTCGATCTGCGTCGCCACGGTGCTGGTCGAGACCGGGCTGGTGGCCGTGACCGAACCCGAGACGGTCCTGACGCTCGAAGCCCCCGGCGGTCTGGTCGAGGCGCGGATAGCGGTGCGCGGCGGCCGGGCCGAGCGGGTGACCGTGCGCAACCTGCCCTCCTTCGCCGACCGGCTCGACGCTTCGCTCGAGGTCGAGGGGATCGGCACCCTGACCGTCGACACCGCCTATGGCGGCGACAGCTTCGTGATCGCCGACGCCCGGGCGCTGGGCTTCGCCCTGACCCCGGACGAGGCCCGCGACATCGCGGTCACCGGCATCCGGATCACCGCGGCGGCCAACGAGCAACTGGGCTTTGCGCACCCCGAAAACCCGGACTGGGACCATATCTCGTTCTGCCAGATCGCCGCGCCGGTTGAGATGCGCGGGGGAATCGCGACAGGCCGGAACGCCGTCGCAATCCGCCCGGCCAAGATCGACCGCTCACCCTGCGGCACCGGATGCTCGGCGCGCCTCGCTGTTCTGCATGCGAAGGGGCAGATCGCCACCGGCGGGCGGTTCACCGGCATCTCGCTGATCGATTCCGAGTTCCAGTGCACGGTAGCGGGAGAGACCCGCGTCGGCGGCCGCCCGGCGATAATCCCGACCATCAGGGGCCGGGCCTGGGTGACCGGTACCCACCAGCACATGCTGGACCCGGACGATCCCTGGCCCGCGGGCTACCGCCTGTCGGACACCTGGCCGCGGATCGGGTAGCGCGGCCCCGCAAAGGCACTTTTTGTTAACCACGATAGTTCAAATTCTTGGCGTTCCGCAGCGTGCCCGCGGACTGCGTGCCTATGTCAGTTCCTGTGCCGCCGCCAAGTTCCGGAGGCTCGTATGTTCCATGTCACACGTATTCTGCCCGTCGACACCGCCCGCGCGGAGGAGCCGGAACCATCAGAAATACCGAAGGAAGATTGCCTCGAGACCGCCGCGCTCTGGGCGCTCAGGCGCCGGGCCAACCTGCCCTACCTGCCGCCGCAGCGTCTGCCGGCCATCGCCCGGGTCGCCTGAGCGCCGGTCAGGCCGGCCGCAGCCCCAGCCGCGCGTCGCGGCGCCGCAGCAGCGCGATCAGCGGCAGCGCCGCCAGAACCATCCAGCTCTTGCCCAGAACCTGGCCGGCCAGGAAGTCCAGGCTGCCGAAGGCCAGATACAGGAACACAACGCTGTCCACCACCAGCCCGACGATGCTGCTGGCCAGCACCGCCAAGACCAGCCGACGCTCCTGCAGTGGCGTGTAGACCACCAGGTCGGCGGTCTCGGACAGCAGGAAGGCCGTGGCCGAGGCCACCACCAGCGCCGGCGGCGCCACCATGCCCGACAGCGCCGCCCCGGCCAGGATCGCCGCCGTGACCCAGCGCAGGCCCAGACGGCGCTGCACCAGGTCGCGCAGCACCAGCGCCAG
>DATHZU010000246.1:0-11862 GCA_035458445.1 Thermohalobaculum sp.
CTCGAAGACGCCGATCTCGTCGGCCGGCCCGAACCGGTTCTTGACCGCACGCAGGATCCGGAACTGGTGGCTACGGTCGCCCTCGAAATAGAGCACGGTGTCGACCATGTGCTCGACGACGCGGGGGCCGGCGATCTGGCCTTCCTTGGTGACGTGGCCGACCAGCACCACGGCGACGTTGCGGCGCTTGGCGAAGCTGGTCAGCTCGTGCGCCGAGGCGCGGACCTGGCTGACCGAGCCGGGGGCCGAATCGACATTGTCGGCCCACATGGTCTGGATCGAATCGATCACCACCAGATGCGGGCGCTCGGCCTCGAGCGTCGTCAGGATGTCGCGCAGATTGGTCTCGGCAGCCAGCAGGACTGGCGCCTCGCCCAGGCCCAGGCGCGCCGCGCGCATGCGGATCTGGGCGGTGGCCTCCTCGCCCGAGACGTAGATCGTGGGGGCGCCCTGCGCGGCAAAGGCGGCGGCGGCCTGCAGCAGCAGGGTCGACTTGCCGATGCCGGGATCGCCGCCCACCAGGATGGCCGAGCCCTGGACCAGCCCGCCGCCCAGCACCCGGTCGAACTCGCCGATCCCCGAGATCTGCCGCGGCGGCGGCGCCTCGTCGCCGGAAAGGGCGGCGAGGGCGATCTTGCGGCCCTTCGCTGCGCCCAGCGTCTTGGCCGCCGGGCCGGCCACCGAGAGGCCGGGGTCCTCCTCGATGGAATTCCACGCCCCGCACGCCTCGCAGCGCCCGGCCCATTTGCCATGGCCGGCCCCGCACTCGCGGCAGACATAGGCGAGAGCGGAGCGCGCCACCGGATCAGCTCCAATGCTCGAGCGTGCGGCGGGTCTCGAACCCGGCCCACAGCGAGGCCAGCACGCAGGCCGTGAACAGCCACAACCCCCAGGCCGAGACCACATGGCCGATGCCGACGCCCTTCACCAGCACGATGTAGAGGGCGATCAGGAACACATCCGCCATCGAGAGCTTGCCGATGGCCTCGACCAGCGGCAGTGCGCGCGGGCCGATATGGCCGAAATGGACCAGCGCCAGCACCAGGGTCTTGCCATAGGGGATGGCGATGGCGAACACCGCCACCAGCACGGCCAGCGCCGCGTCCGAGACCCAAAGCTCGCCCACGCCGCCCAGGATGGTGACTTCGTCGCCCGTGAAGAACGGCAGGAACCCGGCATGGGCGACCGGCGCCAGCCACGAGGCCGGGTAGAGCAGTAGCAAGAGCAGGTTCACGATTACCACCCGTGGCGCCATCTCACCGGATCGCCTCGATGGGTCCCTCGGCCAGGCCGTTGACGAACTGGTGCACATAGGGGTTGTCGGTGGTGTCGATCTCGGCCACCGGCCCGGACCAGTGGATCACCCCGTCATGGATCATCGTCACCTTGTCGGCGATCTTCCGGACCGAGGTCATGTCGTGGGTGATGGTGACGGCGGTCGCGCGCATCTCGACCACGATCTCGCGGATCAGGTCGTTGATCACGTCGGCCATGATCGGGTCGAGCCCGGTGGTGGGCTCGTCGAAGAAGATGATCTCCGGCTCGGCGGCGATGGCGCGGGCCAGGCCGACGCGCTTCTGCATGCCGCCGGACAGCTCGGCGGGGAACAGGTCGGCGCTGTCCTCCTTCAGGCCGACCCGGCGCAGCTTCTCGATGGCGATGGCGCGGGCCTCGTCGCGCGGGCGCTTTCGCGAGCCCTGAAGCAGCCGGAAGGCCACATTCTCCCACACCAGCAGCGAATCGAACAGCGCGCCGCCCTGGAACAGCATGCCGAACTTGTCGAGCAGCTCCTCGCGCGCCTTGCCGCGCTTGGTGGCGACATTCTCGCCATCGACGAAGATCTCTCCGGCGTCGGGCTTGATCAGGCCCAGGATGCATTTCAGCGTCACCGACTTGCCGGTGCCCGAGCCGCCGATGATCACCATCGATTCCGAGGGGTTGATGACCAGGTCGACCCCGCGCAGCACATGCTTCGGGCCGAAGCTCTTGCGGACGCCTCGCATCTCGATCTTCGGGGTGATGCTCATGCGGGGAACAGCGCCTCGGTCAGGACGTAGTTCGAGGCCAGGATCAGGATCGAGGCGGTAACCACGGCGTTGGTGGTGGCCCGGCCGACGCCCTGCGCGCCGCGGCCCGAGTTGTAGCCCTGGTAGCAGCCCATCAGCGCGATGATGAAGCCGAACACCGCCGCCTTGATCATGCCCGAGGTCACGTCGCCGGCCTCGAGGAAGTCGTAGGTGGTCTTGATATAGGTCGCGGTGTTGAAGTCCAGCCGGGCAACGCCCACCAGGAAACCGCCCATGATGCCGATGATGTCGCCGACAAAGGCCAGCAGAGGCATGGCGATGGTCGCGGCGATGATGCGCGGCGCCACCAGGTATTTCATCGGGTTGGTCGACAGCGTGGTCAGCGCGTCGATCTGCTCGGTGACCCGCATGGTGCCGAGCTCGGCCGCAATCGAGGCCGAGACCCGGCCCGCCACCATCAGCCCGCCCAGCACCGGCCCGAGCTCGCGCGTCATGCCGATGGCGACGATCTGCGGCACCACGCTCTCGGCGTTGAAGCGCGAGCCGCCGGCATAAATCTGCAGCGCCAGGGCACCGCCGGTGAACAGCGCGGTCATCCCCACCACCGGCAGCGAGAAATAGCCGATGCGCATGAACTGGCGCAGAATCTCGGCCGGATACCATGGCGGCCGGAACACATGGCTGACGCCCGAAAACGCGAACATCGACAGCGCCCCGGTCGCCTGGCAGAGCCAGATCACGGTCGCGCCGATCGAGGCGAGGAACCCCTGGAAGAAGGCAAGGACTGGCATCTGCGGCGGCTCCAGTATCTGTCGCGGGCACCGAAGACCCCATCCCTCCCTTGCCGTTTCCAGGGATGAAGCGGCAGCGGAAAGGGCGAGGCCAGGGCGGCGCCGGTTTTCAGCCCCCCGTATAGCGGCGCGTGTAGCGGCTTCCAAGAGATGTCAGGATTTCGTAGCCGATTGTTCCCGCCGCGGCCGCGAGATCGTCGACCGACTGGTGCGGCCCGATCAATTCGACCATGGTCCCTGGCGCCGCCGAGGGGCAATCCGTCACGTCCAGCGTGATCAGGTCCATCGAGACCCGGCCGGCGAAGGGCAGCGGCTGGCCGTCGATGAAGCCTTTCGCACCGCCCCCCATTGCCCGGATCAGCCCGTCCGCATAGCCGCCTGAGAGGGTGGCGATGCGCGCCGCACGCCGGGCGGTCCAGTTGGCGCCGTAGCCTACCGCCTCGCCGGCGGCCACGTCGCGGATCTGGATGATCGGCAGATGCAGCGACACGGCGGGGCGCGCGGCGGCAAAGGGCAGGCCGCCATAGAGGCCGACCCCGGCCCGGGTCATGGCGTGGTGATAGGGCGCGCCCAGCAGGATGCCGCCCGTCGCCGCCAGCGAACAGGGCAGGCCCAGCCCGGCGGTCATCCGGGCGAACGCGGCCAGTTGCACGGCATTGAGGGCGTGATCCGGCTCGTCGGCACAGGCAAGGTGGCTCATCACCAGCCGCACCGCCTCGGGCAGGGGGCCGAGGGCCGCGAACTCGTCCGCCTCCATTCCCAGCCGGTTCATGCCGGTGTCGAGCTGTATGGCGCAGGGGGCGCCGGGGCAGTCGCGGAACCAGGCGTCGGCCTGGGGGGCCGAATTCAGGACCGGGCGGAGGGAATGCGCGGCGTAGAGCGACGCCTCCGGCGCCCCCTCCCTATCCCTCCCCCCGGCGGGGGGAGGGGACTGCGCCGCTCCGGGAGGCAGGTGCGGCGCATAACCGGCCAGGATGTAGATGTCCGGTCCGGGGCCGACCGCTGCACGCAGGGCAACACCCTCGCCCGGCACCGCGACGAAGAATGTCCGTACCCCGGCCCGGGCCAGCGCCGGGCCGACCCGGGCGGCGCCGCAGCCATAGGCGTCGGCCTTGACCACGGCGGCGGTCTGGACCTGCGGAGCGGAGAGCGCGTCGAGTGCGCGCCAGTTGGCGGCGATCGCCGAGAGATCGATGGTCAGGTCGCCGGCGAGCGTCACGAAAATTCCGGGTTATAGGCGGCCGGCTCGCGCACCGGGTCGGTGAAGCGGGTATACTTGCCCTCGAAATGCAGGTCCACGGTGCCGATCGGGCCGTGGCGCTGCTTGCCGATGATCACCTCGGCGCGGCCATGCAGGCGTTCGGCGCGCTGCTGCCATTCGGGGAACTTGTCGCTGTCCTCGGCGGGCTTCAGGCGCTCGTGATAGTACTCCTCGCGGAACACGAACATCACCACGTCCGCGTCCTGCTCGATCGAACCGGATTCGCGCAGGTCGGCGAGCTGCGGGCGCTTGTCCTCGCGGTCCTCGACCTTGCGCGAGAGCTGCGACAGCGCGATGACCGGGATGTCGAGCTCCTTGGCGATGGCCTTCAGGCCCTGGGTGATCTCGGACACCTCCTGCACGCGGCCGTCATTGCTGCGCCCGCTGCTGGCGGGCCGGACGAGCTGGAGATAGTCGATCACCAGCACGTCCAGCCCAAATCGACGTTTCAGCCGCCGCGCTCGCGCGGCCAGGGAGGAGATCGGCAGCGCGGCGGTGTCGTCGATATAGAGTGGGATGGTCTCCAGTTCCTTCGCCACTTCCAGGAAGCGGCGGAAATCCTCCTCCTGGATGCGGCCGGACAGCAGCTCGTGGCTCTTGATCTGCGATTCTGCGGCCAGGATCCGGTTGGCGAGCTGCTCGGAGGACATCTCCAGCGAGAAGAAACCCACCACGCCGCCCTGGACCGCGCCCTCGGTGCTGTCGGGGCGCGTGCCCTTCCTGTACTTGCGGGCGATGTTGAAGGCGATATTCGTTGCGAGCGCAGTCTTGCCCATCGAAGGACGGCCCGCGAGGATGATCAGGTCGGAATTCCGGAAGCCGCCGAGCTTGTAGTCCAGCTCGTGCAGCCCCGAGGAAATTCCGGCCAGACCACCCCCGCGCTGGAAGGCGGCGTTCACAACATTCGCGGCGTCTGCGGCCGCTTGGGCGAAGTTGATGAAGCCGCCTTCCAGTTTCCCTCGTTCGGCCAGGGAGTATAGGGCCTGTTCGGCCTCGGTTATCTGCTCGGAAGGCTCTGCGTCGGACTCGAAACTGGCGGCACGGCCGACGATCTCCTCGCCGATTCGGACGAGATCGCGCCGCAGCGCCAGGTCACGGACGGTCTCGGCGTAGTCGCGCGCCGCCGAGATCGAAATGGTCGCGCCCGCCAGGCGGGCGAGGTATTCGGTGCCGCCAAGCTGCTGCAATCCCTCGTCCTCGGCGAGGAACGGCTTCAGCGTGACCGGCGAGGCGAGCGTGTTCTTCTGGATGCGCTTCGCCGCAAGCTCGAAGATGCGGCCATGGACCGGCTCGTGGAAGTGGTGCGGCTTGACGATGGAATCGATTCGGTCGAAGACCTCGTTGTTCAGCAGCAGCGCACCCAGAAGTGCCTGCTCAGCTTCGATATTGCTGGGCTGCAGTTGCGCAGCCGCAACCTTTGAACCGTCCGCCATAGATGAAATTCCCCCAGAAAGTGTGTGTCTGGATGCCGCAAATCGGGCGACTTCGGTACGGGAACAATATAGGAACACGCAAGGCATTTGTGGAGCGAATTTGACAGTTTTTGAATAACTTCGGGGACAACTTTGACAAGGCGTTGAAAGCGCGGAAAAATCTCGGGCGGCGCCGGCGCGAAAAATCTTGTCGATAAGGCTGTGGATGGATTTCGGGCCAGGCCCGATATGGAAAACGCCGCGCCCGGGGGGCGCGGCGTCTCCAATCCGGCAGGCGGCCGGGATCAGCGCTGATCCGGCTCGTCGACCAGGGTGCTCTCGCCCTCGACATCGGCAGCACCGCCCATGTCGTCGAACAGTTCGGCAATATCGAAATCGGCGGCCTCGTCCTCCTCGGCGCGCAGGTCCTGGATTGACTTGCCGCTGGCCTGAACCTCGGCCTCCTCGGGCGAACGCGCGACGTTGATCGTGATCTTCGCCGAGACCTCGGGGTGAAGCACGACCCGCACGTCATGCAGGCCCAGTTCCTTGACCGGGCGATCCAGCACCACCTGGCCGCGCTCGACCGTGAAGCCACCCTCGGTGGCCACTTCGGCCACGTCACGGGCGGTAACCGAGCCGTAGAGAGACCCGGCCTCGGAGGCCTGGCGGATGACGATGAACTTCTGCCCGTCCAGCTTCTCGGCCACCTTCTCGGCCTCGGCCTTCAGTTCAAGGTTGCGCGCCTCGATCTGGGCACGTTCGGCCTCGAACCGGGCGAGGTTCGCCTTGGTGGCGCGCAGTGCCTTGTTCTGGGGCAGCAGGAAGTTGCGGGCATAGCCGGCCTTGACCGACACCACTTCGCCCATCTGGCCGAGCTTTTCGACCCGCTGCAGGAGTACGACTTCCATTTTGGTCTCCTCCCTTACTGTACGGCGTAGGGAAGCAGCGCCAGGAAGCGGGCGCGCTTGATCGCGCAGGCCAGCTCACGCTGCTTCTTCGCCGAGACGGCGGTGATGCGCGAAGGCACGATCTTGCCGCGCTCGGAGATGTAACGCTGCAGCAGCTTCACATCCTTGTAGTCGATGGCCGGCGCGTCGTCGCCCGAGAAGGGGCAGGACTTGCGGCGGCGGAGAAACGGTTTGCGAGCCATGTTTGTCGTCCTTCTCAGCTGTCGCGCTGCGGGCGGTCGCCGCGGGGCGCACGGTCACCACGGTCACCGCGATCACCGCGATCACCACGGTCGCCGCGATCGCCACCACGGTCGAAGCGGTCACCCCGGAAGCCGCCACCGCGCGGACCGCGGTCGTCGCGGCTGGCCTTGGCCTGGACAACGGCGCTGGGGCCTTCCTCATGGGCGTCGACCTTGACGGTCAGCACGCGCATGACATCGTCATGCAGGCCCATCAGGCGCTCCATCTCCTGGATCGCGCCGGCGGGCGCGTCGGTGCGCATGAAGGCGTAGTGGCCCTTGCGGTTCTTGTTGATCTTGTAGGCCAGGGTGCGCAGGCCCCAGTACTCGGTACCGGCAACCGTGCCGCCGTTATCGGCGATGACCTGGCCGAAATGCTCGACAAGACCTTCCGCCTGGGCGTTCGACAGGTCCTGGCGCGCAATGAAGACATGCTCGTAGAGAGCCATTGTCACGTCCTTCCATCTCAGGCGCGCTTCAAAATACGGGGGCAACTCTCCCGAACCCGTATACGAGAGGCGGCGCGATCGACTAACCTCGGGAGAGAACGGGCGTATACGCGCTCTGGCGGGGCGATGCAAGAGGGGCGAATCATGGGCAAGCCGAGGGCTCGCGAACTGGGGCTGGCCTTTCCCGGCTTGACCGGGCCGTGGAACGCGATCACCGACGTGCCCGGCCTCAGCGTGGGGATGACGACGCTGAACACGGGCGACGGGCCGCTGGTTCAGGGCCAGGGACCGGTGCGCACCGGAGTCACGGCCATTCTGCCGCGCGAGGAGGAAGGCCGGCCCTCGCCGGTCTGGGCGGGCTATGCGGCGCTGAACGGCAACGGCGAGATGACCGGCACGCACTGGATCGACGATGCAGGGTATTTCCTGGGGCCGGTCTGCATCACCAACACGCATTCGGTGGGGATGGTCCACCACGCGGTCACCGGCTGGATGATCCGGCGCTATGGCGCGGCCTTCGCGGATGGGCATCTGTGGGCGATGCCGGTGGTGGCCGAGACCTATGACGGGGTTCTGAACGACATCAACGGCCGCCACGTGCGCGAGGAGCATGTGCTGGCGGCCCTGGACGGGGCGGCCTCCGGGCCGGTGGCCGAGGGCAATGTCGGCGGCGGCACCGGCATGATCGCCTACGAGTTCAAGGCGGGCACCGGCACCGCCTCGCGCCGGGTCACGGTGGGCGGCGCCGAATACATGGTGGGCGTGCTGGTGCAGGCCAATATGGGCATCCGGCCATGGCTCAAACTCCTGGGGGTCCCGGTGGGGCGCTACCTGACGGCGGACCGGCTGAAGGAAGACGAATCCGGCTCGATCATCGCGGTGGTGGCCACCGATGCGCCGCTCGGCGCGCTGTCGCTGCGTCACGTGGCGCGGCGGGCGGGGCTGGGGATCGGGCGGACCGGCACGCCGGGGGGCAACAGCTCGGGCGACATCTTCCTCGCATTCTCCACCGCCAACCGGCGCGAGATGATGGAGTTCGAGGCGCCGCTGGGGCATTTCGACATCCTGAACGGCGAGTACATGAACCCGGTCTATCTGGGTGCCGTCGAGGCCGTGGAAGAGGCAATCATCAATGCCATGGTCGCCGCCGAGGACATGACCACGCTGAAGCCGGCGGGCCGGGTGTGCCGGGCCATCGATACCGCGGCGCTGGTCGAGGTCATGGGCCGGCATGGCCGGCTGCGGGGCGCGCATCCTTGACAGTGCGTGCCGGGGCGGGCGAGACAACCTGAAGACCAGTAGCAAGGCAGGCGGGAGACCGGCATGAGGGCATTCGTATTTCCGGGGCAGGGCGCCCAGACCGTCGGCATGGGGCAGGATCTTGCCAACGCCTATCCAGCGGCTGCCGCGGTCTTCGACGAAGTCGACGAGGCGCTGGGCGAGAAGCTGAGCGCGCTGATCTGGACCGGCTCGGCAGAGGAGCTGACGCTGACCGCGAATGCGCAACCGGCGCTGATGGCGACCTCGATCGCGGCGATGCGGGCACTGGAGGCAGAGGGCGTGGATGTGACCACCGCCAGCTTCGTGGCGGGGCACTCGCTGGGCGAATATTCGGCGCTCTGCGCGGCGGGGGCTCTCAGCGTCGCCGACACCGCACGGCTGCTGCGCATTCGCGGGCGTGCGATGCAGGCGGCGGTGCCGGTGGGCGTCGGCGCCATGGCGGCGCTGCTGGGTCTGGATTTCGAAACCGCGCGGGCGGTCGCCGAGGAAGCCGCCCAGGGCGAGGTCTGCCAGGCGGCCAACGACAACGACCCGGGCCAGGTGGTGGTCTCGGGCAACAAGGGGGCGGTCGAGCGGGCCTGCGAGATCGCCAAGGGCAAGGGCGCCAAGCGGGCGCTTCTGCTGCCGGTTTCGGCCCCGTTCCACTGCGCCCTGATGCAGCCCGCCGCCGATGCCATGGCCGAGGCGCTGGCGGGGGTCGAGATCAGGACCCCGAAGGTGCCGCTGGTGGCGAATGTGCGGGCGGCGGCGGTCAGCGACCCGGCGGAGATCCGAGACCTGCTGGTGCAGCAGGTCACCGGCTCGGTGCGCTGGCGCGAGTCGGTGATGTGGATGGCCGGGCACGGCGTCACCGAGATGGCCGAGATCGGCGCCGGCAAGGCGCTGATCGGCATGGCACGCCGGATCGACAAGGAAATGGCCACAAGCAATGCCGGGACTGCAGCCGAGGTGCAGGCACTGGCAGCGGCGATCAGGGGATAAGGGAGAGAGCCATGTTCGATCTGACGGGAAAGACGGCGCTGGTGACCGGCGCCAGCGGCGGCATCGGCGGGGCCATCGCCAGGGCGCTGCACGCGCAGGGGGCGACCGTGGCGCTGTCGGGCACGCGGGTCGAGCCGCTCGAGGCGCTGGCCGCGGAACTGGGCGACCGCGCCCATGTGACCCCGTGCAACCTGTCGGACATGGATGCCGTCGAGTCGCTGCCGAAGCAGGCCGCCGAGGCGATGGGAGGGCTGGACATCCTGGTCAACAACGCCGGCGTGACCCGCGACAACCTGTTCATGCGCATGTCCGACGAGGAATGGGACCAGGTGATCGCCATCAACCTGACCGCCACCTTCCGTCTCAGCCGCGCCGTGTTGCGCGGGATGATGAAGAAGCGCTGGGGACGGATCGTCGGCATCACCTCGATCGTCGGCGTCACCGGCAATCCGGGGCAGGGCAACTATGCCGCTGCCAAGGCCGGGATGATCGGCATGTCGAAATCGCTGGCGGCGGAGGTCGGCTCGCGCGGGATCACGGTGAACTGCATCGCGCCGGGTTTCATCACCACCGCCATGACCGACAAGCTGAACGACGACCAGAAAGCCAAGCTGCTGACGGCGGTCCCCGCCGGCCGGATGGGTACCTCCGAGGAAATCGCCTCGGCCGCGGTCTATCTGGCGTCCGACGAAGCGGCCTATGTGACCGGCCAGACGCTGCATGTGAACGGCGGCATGGCGATGATCTGAGGGGCGCCCGGATGGACATGGCCTTCGACCCCTTCGACCCCGGTGCCGTTGCCCCGGAGACGGCGGCCTTCAACGCCGAGATCGAGGCGGTGCTCGCGAAGCTGCCCCCGGTCTACAAGCTGCCGCCCGAGCTCACCCGCAAGGCCCGGGCCGAGGGGCGCGGACCCTTCCCGGCGGCGGGTCCCTTGCCCGGATCGGATTGGGTCGAGATCAATGGCGGAGCGGGGCGCCTGCGGGTCAGCCTGCCCGAAGGGCCGCCGCGCGGCACCTATCTGCATATCCATGGCGGCGGCTGGACGCTGGGCGCACCGGATCAGTACGACCAGCACAACCAGCGCATCGCGCGCCAGACCGGCCTGCGCGTGGTCTCGGTCAAGTACCGGCTCGCGCCCGAGCATCCCTGGCCCGCCTGCGCCGAGGACTGCGAGGCGGCGGCCGAGTGGGCACTGACGGAATTCGACGGGCCGGTGGTGATCGGCGGCGAATCCGCGGGCGGGCATCTGGGCGCCGTGACCCTGTTGCGGCTCCGCGGGCGCGGGATGGCCGGGCGGGTCGCCGGCGTGGTCCTGAACTATGGCTGCTTCGACCTCCGGATGACCCCCTCGATGGCCAATTGGGGCGAGCGCTATCTGGTACTCTCGACCCCGGTGGTCGAGTGGTTCGTGCAGAACCTGCTGCCCGGTGGCGGCGTCGACTCGGCCGAGGTCTCGCCCCTGCTGGCGGATCTGGGCGGTCTGCCGCCGGCGCTCTTCCAGATCGGAACCGCCGATCCGCTTCTCGACGACTCGCTGTTCATGGCCGGGCGCTGGCGGGCGGCGGGGAACATGGCGGAGCTGGCGGTCTATCCCGGGGGCATCCATGCCTTCGACATGTTCGACCTGGAGATCGCCCGGGCCAGCTGGGCGCGCCAGGACGCCTTCGTCAGCCAGTGCCTGGAAGGGTGGTCTCCCACCACCCCCGCCTGACGGCGGAGGCGGCGCGCGACCCGGAGGCGCGCGTCTGGCGACGCGCGGGGCTCAGTCGCCCCGCGCCACCCCCTCGCGGCGCGGGTCGGCGCCGCCCTCGATGCGGCCGTCCGGCCCGATCCGCAGGATGTGCAGCCCCGAGGTCATCGCGGTCTCGCCCACCTCGTGCCCCATCTTCGCCAGCGCCGCGGCCAGGTCCGCGGAATGGGCGCCTTCCTCAAGCATCAGCTTCTTGCCGTTGCGGTGCGAGACATGGCCCAGCGCCGCCGCCGCCGCCGGGTCGGCGCCGAAGTCCAGCATCGCGACCAGCGCACCCGCCACGTATTCCGGGATGCGCGAGCCGCCGGGCGAGCCGGCCAGGATATAGGCGCGCTCCGGCGCCTCGGTCAGGTAGACGATGGTGGGCGCCATCGACGAGCGCGGGCGCTTGCCCGCAGCCACCGCGTTGGCGATGGGCTTGCCATCCGCGTCCGCCGGACGAAACGAGAAATCGGTGAGCTGATTGTTGAGCAGGAACCCGCCCGCCATGCGGCCCGAGCCGAAGGCGGTCTCGATGCTGGCGGTGACCGAGATGGCGAGCCCCTCGCCGTCGATCACCGACAGATGGGTCGTTCCGGGCAGTTCGTCCTGCAGGTCCGGCGCCATCAGCCGCCCCTCGCGCCAGGGTGGCTCGCCCGGGTCGGCGGGGGCGGTCGAGGCCTCGAAACCGTGGATCAGGCGCGACCGTGACAGCAGATATCCGGGGTCGAGCAAC
>DATHZU010000247.1:0-4476 GCA_035458445.1 Thermohalobaculum sp.
CGCCGCCGGGGCGCCGCCGGGGACGCCGCGCGAGCCTTCCGGCGAGTGACCCGCTGTCGCGGCCCTGAGCCGGGACCTCGATGGTTCGTGCCCTGCAGGTCGAGGCCCCGGATCGGGGTCCGGGGCGTTGGGGCGTGCGAACCCGTAGGGCGGGCTTCAGCCCGCCAGGCAACGGGTACCGCGGTTCAATGGCGGGCTGAAGCCCGCCCTACTGGAAAACCCCTCCGCAATCATGCATAACGCCCGCGATTCCACCTGACGGAGCCGCCCCGATGCACGATATCCGCCTGATCCGCGAGAACCCGTATGCCTTCGACGCCGCCATGGCGCGGCGCGGCCTCAGCGGCGTCTCGGCGCAGGTGCTGGCCATCGACGAGGGGCGGCGCGCCAGGATCACCGCCGCCGAGACCGCCCAGGCCGAGCGCAACGCCGCCTCGAAGGAGGTCGGCCGCGCCAAGGCCGCCGGCGACGAAGCGGAATTCGAGCGCCTGCGCGCCCTGATGGCCGCCAAGAAGGACGAGATCGCCGCGCTCGAGGCCGAGGCCGCCGCCGAGGACCAGCGCCTGACCGACCTGATGCTGACCATCCCCAATGCGCCCCTCGACGACGTGCCCGACGGCGCAGGCGAGGCCGAGAATGTCGAGATCAACCGCTGGGGCAGCCCGCGCGAGTTCAACTTCGCGCCGAAGGAGCACTATGACCTCGGCGAGGCCATGGGGCTGATGGATTTCGAGGCCGCCGCAAAGCTGAGCGGCGCCCGCTTCGTCACCCTCTCGGGCGCGCTGATCCGGCTCCACCGCGCCATCGCCCAGTTCATGCTGGACACCCATGTCGACATCAACGGCCTGACCGAGGTCTGGACCCCGGTGCTGGTGCGCGACGAGGTGCTGGTCGGCACCGGCCAGCTGCCGAAATTCGCCGAGGACCTCTACCGCACCGAAAACGGCTGGTGGCTGATCCCGACCGCCGAGGTGACGCTGACCAACCTCGTCGCCGGCGATATCGTCGACGAGGCCACCCTGCCCCGCCGCTACACCGCCTGGACCCAGTGTTTCCGGGCCGAGGCGGGCTCGGCCGGCAAGGACACCCGCGGCATGCTGCGCCAGCACCAGTTCGAGAAGGTCGAGATGGTCTCGCTGGTGAAGCCCGAGGAGTCCGCAGCCGAGCTGGAACGCATGACCCGCTGCGCCGAGGATATCCTGGAACGCCTCGGCATCCCCTACCGCACCGTGGTGCTGTGCACCGGCGACATGGGCTTCGGCGCCCGGCGCACCCACGACATCGAGGCCTGGCTGCCGGGCCAGGACACCTATCGCGAGATCAGCAGCTGCTCGAACTGCGGCGACTTCCAGGCCCGGCGGATGAACGGGCGGTTCCGGCGCGAGGCCGAAAAGAAGCCCGAGTTCCTGCACACGCTGAACGGCTCTGGCCTGGCGGTGGGCCGCACGCTGATCGCGGTGATGGAGAATTACCAGGAAGCCGACGGCTCGATCGCGATCCCGGAGGCGCTGCGGCCCTATATGCGCGGCGCCGAGCGGATCAACGCGGACGGGACGCTGGGTTGACAAAGTAGGGTGGGGTTTCACCCCACCTCCCTAACAACGGTGGGGTCGAACCCCACCCCACAACATAGAGGCAGGACATGCGCATTCTGGTCACCAATGACGACGGCATCACCGCGCCGGGGCTGAAGCTGGCCGAGGAGATCGCCGCCGAGATCGCCGGGCCGGAGGGCGAGGTCTGGGTCTGCGCGCCGGATTTCGAGCGCTCGGGCGCCTCGCATGCCATCACCTATGCCGGCGCGCTGCGCATGAGCCAGCTGGGGCCGCGGCGCTACACCGTCGACGGCTATCCCGCCGACTGCGTCCTGGCCGGGCTGCGCGGGTTCCTGCGCGACAGCCCGCCCGACCTGATCCTGTCGGGGGTCAACCGGGGCCACAACATCGCCGAGGACGTGGTCTATTCCGGCACCGCCGGGGCGGCGATGGAGGGCGGGCTGAACGGCATCCGCTCGATCGCGCTCAGCCAGGCCTATTCGGCAGGGCCGAACCGGCCGGACGACATGTGGGAGCCGGCGCAGGCCTGGGGCGTGAAGGCGGTGCGGGCGGCGCTGAAAATGCCGATCGACGACCACGCCTTCTACAACGTCAATTTCCCGGCGGTGCGGACCGACCTGATCCTCGGCATGACCGTCTGCGACCAGGGCATCCGGGCCGAGGCCACCTTCGAGCTGGTGCCCTACGAGGCGCCGAACGGGCGCAACTTCCTGTTCATGCGCCACAACACCGCCAACAGCTCGGCGCCCGCCGGTTCGGATGCGCGCCTGGGGCTGGAAGGCTGGGTCACGATCACGCCCCTGCGCCCCCAGCTGACCGCGACCGACCTGATCGACGGCGCCCGCGCGGTGCTGGGCTGACAGCGCCGGGGGAAGCGTATAATCTCGCCGTCAACGAGCGTTCGGGAGAGGAGCGCGATGCAGCCGGACAGCCGCGACGAACAGCTGATGGGCATGATGCTGAGCTTGCGTCAGGCCGGCGTGACCGATCGCCGGGTGCTGGAGGCTATGGAGGCGACCCCGCGCGACGTCTTCGTCGAGCGCGCCTTCCGCGACCGCGCCTTCGAGGACCGGCCGCTGCCCATCGCCTGCGGCCAGACGATCTCGCAGCCCGCCATCGTCGGCATGATGATCCAGGCGCTGGAGGTGACCCCGCGCTGCAAGGTGCTGGAGGTCGGCGCGGGCTCGGGCTATGTCTGCGCCATCCTGTCGAAGCTGGCGCGCCGGGTCTACGGGATCGAACGCTTCAAGGACCTGGCGCTGGAGGCGCGCGAGCGCATCTCGCGGCTGGGGCTGGCGAATGTCACCATCCGCGCTGGCGACGGCACCCGCGGCTGGCCCGAGCAGGCGCCCTTCGACCGCATCCTGGTCTCGGCGGCGGCCGACGACACACCGGCGTTGCTCTTGGAACAATTGCGCCCAGGTGGCATAATGGTACTTCCCGTCGGCCAGACCGACGAGGTGCAGCAACTGATCAAGATCGAGAAGACCGAGGACGGTCCGAAATACAGCGAGCTGTGCGACGTGTTGTTCGTCCCTCTGATCGAGGGGGTGCCCGGAGAGAACGGGCACTGAACCGGCACCGCCGCCAATGACAGGCAGGACTTGAGAACATGGGCAACAGGAATTCGGGCGGTTTCATGCGCGTGGCGGCGGCGCTCGCGCTGCTGGCCGCGGCGGGCTGCACCAGCAAGCAATCCGCGGACAACGCCGCCGTCGAGATCAGGGGGACCGAGCCGTCGGGCAGCGCCGCGGCGGCATCCGTGCCCCAGGTGGCGGCGGCGCCGACGGTCAGCGCGGACGGCATCGTCTCCTACGAGGGCTATCAGGCAGCCGTGGCGCGGTCGGGCGACACGGTCGGATCGGTCGCGGAGCGGATCGGCCTCTCGGCGACCGAGCTCGGCGCCTATAACGGGCTGCAGGCCAGCCACCCGCTGCGCGCGGGCGACGAGCTGGTGCTGCCGCCGCGCCCCGGCGGATACGGCGTCGCGCCCGCGCCGCAGCCCTACCAGCCTTCCGCCGCACCCCAGCCCGCGAACGGCGTAACCGCGATCGAACTGACGCCATTGTCCGGGGGCGCCGCCTCCGGCCTGCCCGCCGCCGAGCCCGCGGCCCCGGCGGCGAGTGACGGCACCTGGAGCCCGGACCTGGCCGCCGCCGCAATCGACCGGGCCGCGGTCGGCACACAGGGCAATCTCGCCCCGCCGCCCAGCGCCGCCGAGCCGCTGCCGCCGGATCCGCAGCTTCCCGGCACCCTGACCTCGCCGCAGCTGAACCAGTACCAGACGCCGGCCCCGGCGCCGCGCCCGGTCGAGGTCATCCCGTCGGATGCGGATCAGATCCCCGAGCCGGAAACGGTAGCTCAGGGCACCCAGGTCGAGGCAATCGTCCCGGCGGCCGAGCCGCAGCCGGTCCCGCAGGCGGCACAGCCCGAGACGGTTCCCCAGGCGGTCGCGGTAGCGCCGGCGCCGGCGCCGAAGGCCGCGGCGAAGGACACGAAGCTGCGCCTGATCCGTCCGGTGCAGGGGCCGATCGTGATCGGCTTCCGCCAGGGCGGGCGCACCGGGAACGATGGTGTCGATTTCGCCTCGCCCGCCAGCTCGCCGGTCCTGGCGGCGGCGGATGGCGAGGTTGCGCTGGTCAGCAAGTCGCTCGGCGGCCTCGGCACCATCGTCCTGGTCCGCCATCCCGGCGACTATCTCACGGTCTATGGCCGGATCGAGCGCGTCGACCTGACCAAGGGCGACCTGGTGCGCCAGGGCCAGCAGATCGGCGTGGTCGCGGCCACCAGCCGGCCTCGGATGCATTTCGAGGTGCGCCGGGGCGCCGAGAGCCTGGACCCCGAGCTGTTCTTCTGACACCGGGCCGGGCAGCGGTACCGCAAGGACAGACGATAACCCGCAGGGTGGGCTCGAACGAGC
>DATHZU010000248.1:0-2164 GCA_035458445.1 Thermohalobaculum sp.
CGATGCCCTCGGTGGGGCTGAGGCCCACCGGGCAATGGGCCATGCAGCTTCCCTGCGAATGGCAGGACCCGCAGCCGCCCCGGCCCATGGCCCTGTCCAGCGTCTCGCGGCCCTTCACATGGCGCTGGTCGTTGACCAGCGTCCAGGCCCGCAGCAGCGCGGCGGGGCCCAGATATTCGTCGTCGCCCGCCACCACGTCGCAGGCGGCATGGCAGACGGCGCAGTTGATGCACTCGATCCCCGCATCCGCCGCCTTGCGTCGGGGCGAGGCCGGGTCCACCGCCGCCGGCGGATCGGCGCGGGTCTCGCCGCCCTCGAACCGTCCGCCCGCCGCCTTCCACTTGTCGAAGAACGGCGCCATGTCGGTGGCGAGGTCGCGGATACGCGGCAGGTTGCGCAGCGGCTCCACCGTCAGCGCGCCACCCCCCGCCACCCGGCTCACATGGGTCCGGCAGGCCCAGCGCGGCACGCCGTTGACCGTCATGGCGCAGGAGCCGCAGACCCCCACCCGGCAGGCGAAGCGATAGGCTAGGTCGGGCGCGTGGCGGCGCTGCACCTCGGTCACCACGTCCAGCACGGTCTGGTTGGCGCGCGCGGGAACACGATAGGTCCTGAGGCCGCCGTCCTCCGCGCCGCGCCAGATGCGGACGGTCAGTTCACTGGTTGCCTCGGCACTCTCGTCCATCGGCCCTCCGGCGGATTGCGCCCGACATTCGGCCTGCATGCTAGCCGGTGCGGAGATTTAATCAATTTCGATCCGCCGATTGCGTATAAAGGTCCCGGACAGATTGTCGACACGACGCCCGACCGCGGCTATCTTCGGTCGCTGTTTTCCCGACGCGCAAAAAACCGGAGCTGGGCCATGATCGTAAAGACGCGCGCGGATGTCATCGGAACCAAGGGCGAGGCCAGCGGCGACCGTTGGCACAGCCTGCGCCTGCTTCACCGCGAGGACGGGATGGGCGTCACCCTGACGGATTCGATCCTGGAGCCTGGATTCGACATGGTCCTCTGGCAAAAGAACCACTTCGAAGCCTGCTACTGCCTCGAGGGAGAGGGCACGGTCGAGGAACTGGCAAACGGGGTGGTTCACCATATCCGCCCTGGCACGCTCTATGCCATGAACGACCACGACCGGCACAGGATCCGGGCGAAGACGCGGATGCGCGTCGTTTGCACCTTTGTCCCGGCCCTCACCGGAGACGAGTTGCATGACGCCGACGGATCGCTCTGAGGCCATGTCCCTTTATCCGCCGCCCCGTCAGATCACCGCCCGGGTCTGGACCCGCATGCCGGAGAAGTTCCGCATCCGCGACCGCGACTCCGACTGGACCCGCGGCAACAAGCCCGGGCCGCGGCTGGAGAGCTTTCTGGAGGGCCCCTGCTTCGACCGCGCAGGCAATCTGTGGGTCACCGACATCCCCTATGGCCGCATCTTCCGCATCTCGCCACAAGGCGAGTGGGAGCTGGCGGCGCAGTACGACGGCTGGCCGAACGGGCTCAAGATTCATCCCGACGGGCGCTTCCTGATCGCCGATTACAAGCACGGCATCCTGGAACTCGACCCCACCAGCGGCGCCATCACCCCCATCGTCACCACCCGCTATGCCGAGCACTTCCGGGGATGCAACGACCTGACGCTGGATCGCGCCGGGCGGTGCCTCTACTTCACCGACCAGGGCCAGAGCGGGACCCACATGGCCAATGGCCGGGTCTACCGCTTCGACCTGCAGGCCGGCCGGCTGGACCTGCTGATCGACACCGGCCCCAGCCCCAACGGGCTGGTGCTGAACGCCGCCGAGGACCAGCTTTTCGTGGGCATGACGCGCGGCAACGCGGTCTGGCGCCTGCCGCTGATGCCCGATGGCGGGGTCTCGAAGGCGGGGATATTCATCCAGATGTCCGGCGGCTCCGGCCCCGACGGGCTGACCATCGACACCGACGACGGGATCATTGTCGCCCATGTGGGCATGGGCAGCGTCTGGAGCTTCACCCGCCTCGGCGAACCGGCCTGGCGCATCCTCAGCCCCGAGGGTCTGACGACCACCAATGTCGCTTTCGGCGGCTCCGACCACCGGCGCCTCTACATCACCGAGTCCCACAGCGGCTCGATCCTGACCGCCGATCTGCCGGTTCCGGGCCGGCGGCTGCTGCCGGAGGGCTG
>DATHZU010000249.1:0-7168 GCA_035458445.1 Thermohalobaculum sp.
GGTCGCGGAACTGGCCTGGGCGGTTTCGGGCGAGAGCTTCGTCACCCAGCCCGGCCCCCGGGTCGAGGCGGTCGTCGATGCCATCGCCGCCGCCACCAACCACCGCCCGGCGCTAACCACCGGCGGCGGCACCTCGGATGCGCGCTTCATCAAGGACCTCTGCCCGGTGATGGAGTTCGGCCTGGTGGGCGACACCATGCACCAGGTGAACGAGCGGGTCCCCGTCGAGCAGATCCGGGCGCTGAGCCGGATCTACCGCGATGTGCTGGAGCGGTTCTTCGGCGCCTAGCGCGCCTCCTGGTCCTCGCCGAGATAACCCGGTGATCCGGGCACCGGCACCGGGATCGGGGTTTCCAGGGCGCTGTCGGCCGCGATGGCGGCAGCCGGTTCGGTCTGGGCCAGCCACCACGTCGTCACCGCCCAGCTGAACTTCCAGATCAGGAAGGCGAGGGCGATCCCGGCGATCCCGTCGATCGCGTAATGCCAGGCCAGATGGACCGATCCGATCATGACCGCGGCGGCATAGAGCGTCGCGATCCAGCCGAGATATCGGTTCGCCGCGAACCCGGCCAGGGCGAAGATGGTCGCCATCTGGACATGCACCGAGGGGAAGGCCGAGATGCCCAGCGGGTTGGCGTCCGGGTTGGCGTAACCCTCCCAGCCGAGCTGATGCAGCGACAGTGCCTGCAGGTGCAGTTCCGCGCTCTGCCGGTTCAGCAGGTCCATCAGCGGCGCGAACATCGGATCGCCGGTCAGCGGCTCCAGATACACCGGGCCAACCGCGGGGAACAGGATCGCCAGCAGGTTGCCGCACAGCCCGGCGCTGAGGCCGAAGGCCAGCAGATAGGTAAGCCGAACGGGGTTGCGCAGCGGCAGCAACGCGATCGCCAGCGCTGCAAGCTGCATCTCGAGGAACCAGACGATGTAGAGCTTGTCGATCAGCGAGGTGAAGTCCGGCCCCGGGAAGATGGCGTGGCTCAGCACCCAGGGGTCATGGCCGAAGAACAGGCGGCGGTCGACCTCGGCGAAGAAGTGGTCCCATGTGTAATCGGTGAAGGTCGGGATGTTGACTTTGAACTTGACGTAAAGATTGGCAAAGACCGACGTCACCGCATAGGCGAGGACGACCCGCACCAGCAGGATCTCGGTCCAGTTTCGAGACCGCAGCCAACGCAGGGCGCGGAGGATCGACTGGTAGCGCGACTTGGTGAACAGCAGGAACACGGCGGCCCCAGCCGGTATCAGATAGAGATACAAGGCCAGCGTCTCGATCACCGTCCGGATCGGGCCGTCGATCTCGTAGGATTGCTGTATTGCGTTCTCCGGCATGAAGACTTGAAATGCCAGCAAGTAAATGAACAATGCGACAAATACCGGGGCGTGGGAAATCAGGCCAGACAGAGCAGAAGTCCGTCCGGCGGATACTACTTTCTTCGCTTTGTCGTAGAAATTCATCCGGTCTCCAGGAGACGCTTCGGCGGTACGGTCCCAAGTTTTGCCGAAACTGTCAAGTTGAGGCGGTAGCCGGGGCGTGGCGGGAGCTGAGGTTGCGCGCGCGCTCAGTTTCGTGAATTTTTATTGATTGATGAGTCAATCAAAAATATGCTCGCCCGGAAACGGAGACGCTGGGATGCCCCGAATCGGGATGGAACCCATACGCCGCAAGGCGCTGATCGAGGCCGCGATCGAGACGATCGGGGCGCAGGGCAGCCTTGACGTGACGATGAGCCAGATCGCCCGGTCGGCCGGGGTCTCGCCGGCGCTGGCGCATCACTATTTCGGCGGCAAGGAGCAGCTTTTCCTGGCCACCATGCGCCACCTGCTGACCGAGTTCGGCGCCAATATCCGCGCCGCGCTCGGCGATGCGCGCTCGCCGCGCGCCCGCATCTCGGCGATCATCGGCCAGAGCTTCCGGCCTGAGCAGTTCGACGCCGCCAACGTCTCGGCCTGGCTGTCCTTCTACATGCTGGCCCAGAGCGACCCGCAGGCCCGCCGCCTGCTGGCGATCTATGCGCGGCGGCTGTCCTCGAACCTGGTCGAGGCGCTGATCTGCCTCGCCCCGCGCGCCGAGGCGCTTCGGATCGCCGAGGGTATCGCGGCGCTGATCGACGGGCTGTATATCCGCCGCGCGCTGAAGGACGGGCCGCCCGACCCCGCCTCGGCCATCGCGCTGGTCGAGGACTTCGTCGATACCCGACTCGCAGCCACCCGAGTCCTTGCCACGGAGCGCCCAGCATGACCCGCCCGAACATCCTGATCGTGATGGTCGACCAGCTGAACGGGACGCTGTTCCCGGACGGGCCGGCCGAGTGGCTGCACGCCCCGAACCTGAGGGCGCTCGCCGCCCGGTCGGTCCGCTTCGCGAACACGTACTGCGCCTCGCCGCTCTGCGCCCCGTCGCGGGCCAGCTTCATGTCCGGGCAGTTGCCGCGCCGCACCCGGGTCTACGACAACGCCGCCGAGTTCGCCTCGGACATCCCGACCTACGCTCACCATCTGCGCCGGGCGGGCTATCACACCTGCCTCAGCGGCAAGATGCATTTCGTCGGCCCAGACCAGCTCCACGGCTTCGAGCAGCGCCTGACCACCGACATCTACCCCGCCGATTTCGGCTGGACCCCGGATTACCGCAAGCCGGGCGAGCGGATCGACTGGTGGTACCACAACCTCGGCTCGGTCACCGGGGCAGGGGTGGCCGAGATCACCAACCAGATGGAGTATGACGACGAGGTCGCCTACAACGCCTGCGCCAAGCTCTACGACCTGTCGCGGCGCCAGGACGACCGGCCCTGGTGCCTGACCGTCAGCTTCACCCACCCGCATGATCCTTACGTGGCGCGGAAGAAGTTCTGGGACCTGTACGAGGCCTGCGACCATCTGGAGCCGCAGATTCCGGCTATTCCCTTCAACGATCAGGACCCGCATTCGCAGCGGCTGATGGAGGCCTGCGACTACACAAAGTTCGACATCACCGCCGACAATATCCGCCGCTCGCGCCGGGCCTATTTCGCCAACATCTCCTACCTCGACGAGAACATCGGCGGCATCCTGGACGTGCTGCAACGCGGGCGGATGGCGGACAACACCATCGTGGTCTTCGTGTCGGACCATGGCGACATGCTGGGCGAGCGCGGCATGTGGTTCAAGATGAGCTTCTTCGACGGCTCGGCCCGGGTGCCGCTGATGATCGCCGCCCCGGGGCTGACGCCTCGGCTGGTGACGGCCCCGGTCTCCACCGTCGACCTGACCCCGACGCTGGGCGACCTGGCAGGCGTGTCGCTGGACGAGATCATGCCCTGGACCGATGGCGAAAGCCTGCTGGGGCTGGCGCAAGGCGGCAGCCGCGAGACGCCGGTCGCTATCGAATACGCGGCCGAGGGCTCGCAGGCGCCGATGGTCTGCCTGCGCGACGGCCGGTGGAAATACAACCGCTGCGCCCTCGATCCCGAGCAACTGTTCGATCTGGACGCCGATCCGCAGGAACTGACCGACCTCGCCGCCGACCCGGCCCATGCCGCCACGCTGGCCGCACTGCGGGCCAAGGCCGATGCCCGCTGGGACCTCGACGCCTATGACGCCGAGGTGCGCCAGAGCCAGGCCCGGCGCTGGGTGGTCTACGAGGCGCTGCGCAACGGCGCCTACTATCCGTGGGATTTCCAGCCGTTGCAGAAGGCCTCCGAGCGCTACATGCGCAACCACATGGATATGAACGTGCTGGAGGAAAACCAGCGTTACCCGAGGGGAGAATGAACATGATCACGGTCTGGGGCCGCGCCACGTCGTCGAACGTGCAGGTGGTGATGTGGGCGATCGCCGAGCTGGGGCTGGCGCACGAACGCCTCGACTGGGGCGGCAAGTTCGGCGGCAACGACGATCCGGCCTACCGCGCCATGAACCCGAACGGGCTGGTGCCGACGATCAGGGACGGCGATCTGGTCATGTTCGAGAGCCCGGCGATCTTGCGCTATCTGGGCGCGCGCTATGGCGACGAGAACTTCTGGCCCTCCGATCCCGCAAGGCGCGGGCCGCTCGACATGTGGGCCGAGTGGGTCAAGACCACCCTGGCGCCGCCGCTGGTCTACAGCGTGTTCTGGCAATTGATCCGCACGACGGCGGCCGACCGCAACCATGCCGCCATCGCCGACGGGGTGGCCAAGCTGAAGTCCCTGTCGAGAATGATCGGCCAGCGCCTCGGCGACGGTCCCTACCTTAACGGCGAGCATCTGTGCTTCGCCGACATCATGCTGGGACATCTTCTGTACCGCTACTACACGCTGGACTTCGAGCGGGCGGAGACCCCGAACCTCGACGCCTATTACGCCCGGCTGCAGCAGCGGCCCGCCTATCGCGCGCACGCGATGGTCTCGTACGAACCCTTGCGGGTGCCGGGGGCCTGATCGCCCCGTCAGTCTGGAGTCTGGGAATGGAAGCGGATTTCGTCATCATCGGCTCCGGCTCGGCCGGCTCGGCGCTGGCCTATCGCCTGTCCGAGGACGGGCGGCATTCGGTCATCGTGCTGGAATATGGCGGCTCGGATATCGGGCCGTTCATCCAGATGCCGGGGGCGCTGAGCTATCCGATGAACATGGGGCTCTACGACTGGGGCTTCCGCACCGACCCGGAGCCGCATCTGGGCGGGCGGCGGCTGGCCTGCCCGCGCGGCAAGGTGATCGGCGGCTCGTCCTCGATCAACGGCATGGTCTTCGTGCGGGGGCACGCGCGCGACTTCGACCACTGGGCCGAGACGGGCGCCGACGGCTGGGCCTATGCCGATGTGGCCCCGTATTTCGACCGGATGGAAAACTGGCATGGCGGGGACGGCAAGCCGAACGGCGCCTGGCGTGGCGATTCCGGGCCGCTGCACGTCACCCGGGGGCCGCGCAGGAACCCGCTCTACCACGCCTTCGTCGAGGCTGGGGCGCAGGCGGGCTTCGAGCTGACCGACGACTACAACGGCGAGAAGCAGGAGGGCTTCGGCGCCTTCGAACAGACGGTCTGGAAGGGCCGGCGCTGGTCGACCGCCAATGCCTATCTGCGCCCCGCGCTGAAGCGGCCGAACTGCGATCTGGTGCGCTGCCTCGCCCGGCGCATCGTCATCGAGGACGGCCGCGCGACCGGCGTCGAGGTCGAGCGCGGCGGGCAAACGCAGGTCATCCGCGCCCGGCGCGAGGTGATCGTCGCCGCCTCGGCGATCAATTCGCCGAAGCTGTTGATGCTGTCGGGCATCGGCCCCGGCGCGCATCTGGCCGAGCATGGGGTGCCGGTGGTGGCCGACCGGCCCGGGGTGGGGCAGAACCTGCAGGACCATCTGGAGCTCTACATCCAGCAGGCCTGTACCCAGCCGATCACGCTCTACAAATACTACAACCTGCTGGGCAAGGCGCTGGTCGGGCTCGAGTGGCTGCTGTTCAAGACCGGGCTCGGCGCCTCGAACAACTTCGAGAGTGCGGCCTTCATCCGCTCGGGCCCCGGCGTCGAATACCCGGACATCCAGTTCCACTTCCTGCCGATCGCCGTGCGCTATGACGGCAAGGCGGTGGCGGCGGGGCACGGCTTCCAGGCCCATGTGGGGCCGATGCGCTCGCCCTCGCGCGGGCGGGTGGCGCTGAACTCCGCCGACCCCCGCGAGGCGCCGTCGATCCTGTTCAACTACATGGAGACCGAGCAGGACTGGGCCGATTTCCGCCACTGCATCCGGGTGACCCGCGAAATCTTCGCGCAAGCGGCCTTCGACCCCTTCCGGGGGCCGGAGATCCAGCCGGGCGACGCGGCGCAGAGCGACGACGAACTGGACGCCTTCATCCGCGAGCACGCCGAGAGCGCCTACCACCCCTGCGGCACCTGCCGCATCGGCCGCGCCGATGACCGGATGGCGGTGGTCGACCCCGAGTGCCGGGTGATCGGCGTCGACGGCCTGCGCCTGGCCGACAGCTCGATCTTCCCGTGCATCCCCAACGGCAACCTGAACGGGCCGTCGATCATGGTCGGCGAGAAGGCGGCGGACCACATCCTCGACCGTGATATGCTGCCGCGCTCGAACCGCGAGCCCTGGCTCAATCCGCGGTGGCGGGAGGGGGATAGGTAGGGGCGGTCACAAACGTGTCAAAACTCGGGGCGGTATTGGCAAGGGTTTATGATCACAGAATCTTCTGCGATTTCGAGAGTCGGCCCCGCGGCGTCAAAAACGACCATTTTTGACCATTCGGTTCCAGCAGTAGGTCTTTTTGCCACCTTCCCATATCAGCTTATGTCGGCCCCAGAGCGCAGAATCGGCGTGAGGATGGAAGTCGACCCCATTTCTGGATATAGTCTTGTCGAACGAACGTGGGTTGACGCACCAATGCTAGTTTTCGCCATTTACGCTGTTTGCCTCACTGTTATTGCTGGTTACACAATATTTGTACTCCGAAATTGGAGTAAATTTAAAGTTATGGATGCTCAAGATCAATCATCTTTTTTAAGCGATGGCGTCCAAATTATTTTTATTGCACTTGGATCAATGGTTGCGGCGTACTCTCTAGACCTTTCCATATTCGATACAGAGCGCCAAAAGAATATCCGCACCACGGAGCTATTTGAAGAATTTCAACCGGAAAAGATATCACGACTTACGTGGCGCTATCGGGAGTTTGCAAGTCTAGTTTTCGATACCGACTTCAGGCCCGATCTCAATGATGATGAAAGATTAGAAGCGATCTCCGCATTGTGGTCAGGCGGAATAGAAAATGACTTCTCGTGGGTTAATCGCGCTATGTCGAGATTGCTTCAATGTGGTGAGTTAGCAGAGTGCAACGAAAAGCGCGTAAATGTTACAGTCTGCTCAAACACCGACGACCTTATTCGCAATCTGGCCCGGGAACCGACCATTTCAATTCCTGGTGAACTGACCAACTTCGTTTACTGGTCGCGGGATAGCATGGCTGACTATCAACGACGCTCTTGCGGTTTCGTTCAGTCTGCAATCGATTACATAGACGAGGCAGCTCGGGAATAGCAGCCAATCCATTTCGGCCAAAACTCAAACGTTCCTGACACCGCCACAAACCACCGTTTCTGACGCATCCTACTTCGCAAACCCCCCGCATCCCCCGCCACCTCCCCCAACCGCACCAACCGGCTGCCGGCGACCGCCGCCTGGCGGTGCTTGACCGCCTCGCGATAGGCCGGG
>DATHZU010000250.1:0-9456 GCA_035458445.1 Thermohalobaculum sp.
GGCGCAGACATATTCCAGCGCCGCGGCGGCGCCCGGGCCGGTCACCTCGTATTTCGCGAAGGAGGACTGGTCGAAGATGCCGACCGCCTCGCGCACCTGTCGGTGCTCCTGGCCCACGGGCCCGAACCAGTTCTGGCGGCCCATCGCGTGGATGTCGCGGGGCTCCACCCCCTCGGGCGCGAACCAGTTCGGCCGCTCCCAGCCCAGTTTCGAGCCGAAGACGGCGCGCCGCGCCTTCAGACGATCATAGAGCGGCGAGACGATGCGCGGCCGGCCGCTGGCCATTTCCTCATGCGGGAAGCCGATGGTGTAGTGTTTGCCGTAAGCTTCCAGCGTCCGGGCACAGACCCAGTCGCGGTCGCGGTGCAGACCCGAGAAGCGGCGGATGTCGACGACCCAGAGGTCCATCGGCGCCTCGCCCCGGGCCACCCAGTCGGCCAGCACCCAGCCCGCGCCGCCGCCCGAGGCGATGCCGAAGGCGTTGAACCCGGCGCCCACGAACATGTTGGCGCATTCCGGGGCGAGGCCCAGGATGAAGTTGCCGTCGGGCGTGAAGCTCTCGGCGCCGTTGATCATCTGCTTGACGCCTGTCCGCTCCAGCGCCGGCACACGGGCGATGGCCTGCTCCATGTGCTGGGCGAAGTGGTCCCAGTCGTCGCCGAACAGGCGGAAGGCGTGATCGTGGGGGATGTCGCCGGTGGTCCAGGGGATCGGGTTCTGCTCGTAGCCGCCCATCACCAGGCCGCCGACCTCCTCCTTGAAATAGGTCAGCCGGTCGGGGTCGCGCAGCGTCGCCGCGTCCGGCACCAGACCGGGGATCGCCTCGGTGACGATGTACTGGTGCTTGACCGCCTGCAGCGGCACGCTGACCCCCGCCATGGCACCCACCTGCCGCGCCCATTGCCCGGCGCAGTTCACCACCTTGTCGCAGGCGACCGTGCCTTCCGTCGTCTCGACATGGGTGATCCGGTTGCCCTCCATCCGCAGGCCGGTGACACGGACCCCTTCGACCAGTTTCGCCCCGTGCATCCTGGCGCCCTTGGCGAGCGACAGGGTGATGTCCGAGGGGCTGGCCTGCCCGTCGGTCGGCAGCCAGCTTGCGCCCACCAGGTCCGAGGTCTCCATCAGCGGCCACATGCGCTTGACCTCCGCAGGCGAGACCAGGTGCATCTCCATCCCGAAGCTCTGCGCCGTGGTGGCCAGGCGCTTGTATTCCGTCCAGCGGTCGTCGTTGCAGGCCAGCCGCAGGCAGCCGGTCATCTTCCAGCCGGTCTCCAGTCCCGTCTCGTCCTTCAGCTTCTTGTAGAGCTCGACCGAGTACTTCAGCACCTGGGTGATCGAGGCCGAGGAACGCAGCTGCCCCACCAGACCCGCCGCGTGCCAGGTCGAGCCGGAGGTCAGCTTGTCCTGCTCCAGCAGCAGCACTTGCGCTTTATGGTCGCGCGCCAGGTGATAGGCGGTCGAGCAGCCGATGATGCCGCCGCCGATGACGACGATCTGGGCGTGCGAGGGTAAGGCCATCCGGTCAGTCCCTTCCGAACCGGGCGCGGTAGGCGGCGACCGCGGCCTCCAGCGCGTCCAGGTTTTCCTGGGTATAGGCGACATAGTCGACGCCGGGCGCATCCAGATGCAACTCGGACACCATGCTCCACATAGCCTCGCGCAGCAGCGCCGCACATTGCATCGCCGCATGGCTGCGCATCAAGGCATCGTCGGGAACGGTGCCGAAATACGCTTCGAGCAACGTCTCGGCGTCAGCCGCGTCGAACCCGGCCATCGAGGCCACGCCGGACAGGTCGAACATCGGCGTCCCGAAGCCCGCATATTCGAAGTCGATCAGCCACAGCCTGTCACCGTCGTCGATGAAGTTGGCAGGCAGCAGGTCGTGATGGCCGTAGACGATCGGCATCGGCGCCTGGGCGCGCTCCATCCCGGCGGCAAGCTCGAGGTATGCGGGCAGGCGGGGGGTCATGCGGCTGCTGCCCGCCGCCAGCGTGCGGGCATAGTCGCGGATCACGTGGAAGACCCAGAAGATGAAGCCGGGGCCGCTGACCTGCGCCGGCATTTCGGTGTGGAACCGGCGCGTAATGGCGGCGATGCGGGGGATGTTGGCGCGCACGTCCGCCGCCCCATAGGTCTTGCCCTCTATGAAGCGCGAGACCATCACGCCGGGTGCGGCATGGACCACCTCGGGCGCCAGACCCGCCGCATGGGCCGCGCGCGCCGCCATCACCTCGCGGTCGCGGAAGACATGGTGGAACGGGAAGTCGCGGCCGAAACGGACCACGTATTTCCCGGAGCCGTCGGTCACCGTGAAGCTCTCGTTGGAAAGCCCGCCCTTCAGCGGCGCGATCTCGATGGAACCCGCCCAGAGCGGAAGCGCGCGGATAAGGTCTTCGGTGGTGTCGGGCATGTTTCTCCCCTATCTCTGCAGCCCGAGGCGCGCGCGCAGGCGGTTTGCCCCGGTCGAGATCAGCCGGTCGGCGATGATCGCGATGAAGGCGACCGAGAGGCCGGCGACGAGTCCGCGCCCGGTATCGGCCTTGGTGAGCGCGATATAGACCTCCTGGCCCAGGTCTCGCGTGCCGACCAGCGCAGTGATCACCAGCATGGACAAGGCCAGCATGATGGTCTGGTTCAGGCCCAGCATGATCTCGGGCAGCGCCAGCTTGAGCTTGATCTTGGTCAGCAGTTGCCAGGGCGTGCAGCCTGCCGCCGCGCCGGCCTCGATCAGCTGCGGGTCGACCTGCCTCAGGCCATGGGCGGTGTAGCGGATCGCAGGTGCGACGGCATAGGCGACGACCGCCAGCAGGGCGGTGAAATCGCCGACCCGGAACAGCATCACGGCAGGCATCAGGTAGACGAAACTCGGCAGGGTCTGCAACGTGTCGATGACGATCTCGACGCCCTTCCACAGCCGCTCGCGCTCGGCGCTGACGATGCCGATGGGAATGCCGATCAGGCAGGCGAGGGCGGCGGAGATGCCGCAGAGATAGACGGTGATCATCGCCTTCTCCCACTGGCCGGTCAGCGCGATCATCAGCGCCAGGCCGCCGGTGAGCGCCGCCAGCCGTGCGCCGCCCAGCGACCAGCCCGCCAGCGCGATCAGCCCCGCGACGCCGAGCCAGGGAAGGTCGAGCAGAAAGCGCTTGAACGGTATCAGCACGTTCAGCAAAAGCGCGTTCTTCGCCGCCTCGAGCTGGTCGAAATAGTTGATGTTGATCCACTTGACGACGTCGGACCAGAAGGCACCGGTGGTCAGCTCCCAGGCCTCCGGAAAGCTCTGGACCGCCGCCATAACCAGACCCAGAAGTCCCGTCGCCGCAACCAGCAGTGCCGCGCACAGGGTGTAGGGGTGGCGGTGCAGCAGGCTAGCGCCCGAAGTCTCGTCGTGCGCGCGTGCCTTGCGCGCAAATGCCTGGCTCAGCCGGTCGAGCGCCACGGCCAGCGCGACGATGGCCAGCCCAGCCTCGACCCCCGCACCGATATCGAGGCGCCGCAGCGCCGAGAGCACCTCGAAACCCAGGCCTCCGGCGCCGATCATCGAGGCGATGATCACCATGTTCAGCGACAGCATGATGACCTGGTTGACGCCCACCATCAGACCCGGCATGGCCGAGGGCACCAGCACGCGCCAGGTCATCTGGCGCCGCGAGCAGCCGACCATCTTGCCGAGGTCGCGCACCTCGGCGGGGACCCCGGCCAGCGCCAGCATCGAGATGCGGGTCATCGGCGGCATGGCGTAGATGATCGTGGCGACAACGGCGGCGGTGGGGCCGAAGCCGAACAGGAACAGGATCGGGACCAGATAGGCGAAGACCGGCACGGTCTGCATCAGATCGAGCACCGGTTTCAGGATCGCCGCGACCAGCGCGGAGCGGTGCCCGGCGATGCCCAGCAGCAGCCCGCCGACCACCCCAAGCGGCACGGCGATCACGATCGAGGCCAGGGTGATCATGGCATTGTTCCACTGGCCGAACAGCACGACGAAGCCGAAGCACGCGGCCACCAGCGCCGCCAGCCGGGGGCCGCCCGCATGGTGGCCCATCAGCGCGATCAGCCCGATCACCGCGATCCAGGAGAGCGGCGGCACGATCTGCACCGCGTCGGAACCCTGTCCCTCCAGGAAGCCGGTCGACAGCAGGCTGAGCGCGATCCGGTAGGGGAAGTCGATCACCGCCGCCAGGAAGCGGGTGAACTCGGTAAAGCTGAACAGGCCGAAGCTGGCATCCTCGACCAGCCATTTCATGAAGTCACCGATCCAGCGGCGAAGCGGGATCTGCAGGCTGCGCGGCAGGTCGAAAGCCCAGCCCAGATGGGGCCTTCCGGCGAGCCACAGCAGCAGGAAGGCGGCGAGACCCGCGCCCCAGGCGATGGCGGCGGTGCCGGGGCGCCAGAGGCGTCGGGCGGGCGGGACCACGGCGTCCATCCTCAGCCCCGCATCATCATGGCGACCACGTCGCTGCGGCGCAGGAGGCCCAGGGGCGCCCCGTCCGGGCCGACCACCCGCAGGGCGCCGGCCTCGCCGAAGAGGGGCGCCGCCTCGGCCACGCGGGCTGTGGCCTCGATATCGGCGGCGGACGGCGAGCCAAGCGCCTCGGCCAGGGGACGCATGATCGAGTTGACGCGCACCACCTTGGCCAGCGGCACCGCCTTGGTGAACTCGGCCACATAATCATCCGCCGGGTTGGTCACCAGCTCCTCCGGCGTTCCGGTCTGCACCACGGCGCCATCCTTCATGATGGCGATGCGGTCGGCCAGGCGGATCGCCTCGTCGAAGTCGTGGGTGATGAAGACGATGGTCTTCTGAAGCGCCGCCTGGAGGCGGATGAACTCGTCCTGCATCTCGCGGCGGATCAGCGGGTCGAGCGCCGAGAACGGCTCGTCCAGGAACCAGAGTTCCGGCTCGACCGACAGAGAGCGGGCGATGCCGACGCGCTGCTGCTGGCCGCCGGACAGCTCGCGGGGGAAGTAGGACTCGCGTCCCTCCAGCCCCACCAGTTCGATCATGCGGCGCGCCTTTGCCTGGCGGCTCGCGCGGCCGACCCCCTGGACTTCCAGCGGAAAGGCGACGTTGTCGAGGACGCTGAGATGCGGCAGCAGCGCGAAATGCTGGAACACCATGCCCATCTGGTGGCGCCGGATCTCGATCATCCGCTGCGGGCTGGCGGCCAGCAGGTTCTCGCCCTTGAAGTTGATCTCGCCCGCAGTCGGCTCGATCAGCCGCGACATGCACCGCACCAGGGTCGACTTGCCGGACCCGGACAGACCCATGATCACGAATATCTCGCCCGCGATCACGTCCAGCGTCACGTCGCGGAGCGCCCCGATCAGCCCCGCCCGGCGGAGGTCATCGAGTGCCGGCGCCGGGTTTTCGCGCAGGAACGCCTCGGCCCCGGCGCCGAAGACCTTCCAGACGGACTTGCATCGCAGCTTGGTCTCGGCAGGGGGGCGTGCGTCGGTCATCGGCGGAGGGCGCCTGGATCACGAGGGCTGAAAGAAGGACCGCCGGCGAGAGGGACTCCGCCGGCGGCAGGCTCAGGCACGGCTTACTTGATCCATTCGGACCAGCGGGCCTCGTTCGCGGCCATCCACTCGGCCACGACCGCCTCGACGGTCTTGCCGTCCAGGTCGACCGCCGAGACCATGGCGCCCATCTCGTCGTTCGAGATGTTGAAGGCCTTGATCGCCTTGTAGGCGCCCGGCCACTTGTCCTTGATGCCCGCCCAGCCGACCTTCCAGATCGGTCCGCGCGGCTTGCCGCAGTCATAGGCGAGGTCCGGGTTCAGGCCGGCCGAGGCATCGTTGTAGCACTCGGCGGAATAGGCCGGGAAGTCGACCCAAGCGCCTTCGTACTTCACCGGCGCCCAATGCGGGGCATAGACCCACAGCATGATCGGGGCCTGGCGCTGATAGGCCGATTCCAGCTCGGCGAACAGCGCCGCGTCGGTGCCCGCATGGACCACCTCGAAGGGCAGGTCCAGCGCCTCGGCGCGCTCGTCGTCATAGCCGCCCCAGGTGACGGGCCCGCCCAGGTAGCGGCCCTTCGGCGCGGTCTCGGCGGTGGAGAAGGCCTCGGCGCAGTCCGGGTCCTTTAGGGCCTCCCAGTTCGGCAGGCCGGGACATTTCTCGACCATGTAGGCGGGGTACCACCATTCCTCGATGGCCTGCATCCCTGTCTCGCCGAGATTCTCGACCTGGCCGGTGGCGGTGGCCTCGTCCATGGCGTCGCGGCCGGTGGTCTCCCACATCTCCATGGCCAGGTGCAGATCGCCGGTCTTCAGCCCGGCAAACTGGGCGATGTAGTCGGCCTGCACGTAGTCGATGTTGTAGTCCGCCTTCTTCAGCACCTCGCCCATGATCTGGGTGGTGATGAGCTGGCCGGTCCAGTCATGCAATGTCAGCTTGATCGGATCCCTCGATTCGACCTGTGCCAACGCCTGAACCGACGACAGCGCAATTCCCGCAGCGAACAGCGCCACCGTGGCGCGTGTGCAGGTTTCGGTCAGTTTCCACATCTCGTTGATCCCTCCCTGTTGCGAGCATAGCTCGGGCGACTGACCCGCTACGCCATCAAGAGACTGTCGGGAGTCGCGGAGTCGAGTCAATCGAAACGTGAGAAGTTGACCGTATCTTGCACGGTTTTTGTGGAACTTGGGAGCGATTTTGTGGAAACTCTGCGCGACTTGCCCTCAAGCCCGCGATGTATACGCCATGATCGTCAGCAAACGACAGCTCGGCATCCTCCAGAGCGCCCGCCAGTTCGGAACGATAGAAATCGGCGAGCTGGCCGCCGAGTTGGGTGTGTCGCATGAAACCATCCGCCGCGACATCCGTCTGCTGGTGGACCGGGGCGATCTGATCAAGCTGCATGGCGCGGTGCGCCACCCGGATGCCGAACGGGAGGCCCCGTTCGAGCGCCGGATGCGTGAGAATGTCGAGACCAAGCGCCTGATCGCCCGGCATGCCGCACGGATGATCGAGGACGGTGACAGCGTGATGATGGATACCGGCACGACGACCAGCATCTTCGCGCGCGAACTCCTCGGCAAGCGCGGCCTGACCGTCGTGACCAATTCCTCCGACGTGGCCCGCACCCTCGCTACGGTGAACGGCAACCGGGTCTATATGGCCGGCGGCGAATTGCACGGCGACAACGGGGCCGCATTCGGAAGCGCGGCCTGCGCTTTCCTCTCCGGCTTCAATGTTCGCCACGCCGTCATCTCGATCGCTGCGATCGACGCCCAGTTGGGCCTGATGGACTATCATCTGGACGAAGCGGAAGTGGCGCGCATCATCCTGAAGCGGGGAGAACGGAGGGTCGTTCTGACCGACTCGACCAAGTTCGCCCGCACGGCGCTGGTGCGGGTCGCGGGCATCGACGAAGTCGACGTCGTTGTCACCGAGGCCGCTCCGCCCCATGAACTCGGGCAGGCGATTGCCGATGCCGGGACAAGCATAGAGATCGCCGACCCTCGCGCCGATGCCGGCGGCGCCGCGGCTCAGTGACAGGCAATCAGGCCCGCCGCGGCCTGAATGGCCCGGCGGCCGGATCTGGGATCATTCCCGTGCCAGCACCCGCAGTACCAGGCCGCGGCTGGGGCTGGTGCCGGTCTCGCGCGGCATCGACAGATAGCGCTGCGTCTCTTCGATCCGCACGACTTGCCCCGATGTTTCCAGCGCGGCCACATGTGCAGCGAAACCGGCCGACCAAAGCGCGTCCTTGACCGTCAGCACGATGACCCCGCCCGGGCGGCAGATGCGGATCAGCTCGCCAAGCCCTTCCGCGCCCACATGTCCGGTCGTGAACACGCCTGCCGCGATCACGCCTTCGAAATGCCCGTCTGCGAATGGCAGAGGCCCGCCCAAAGCCAGCTTGTGCAGCGCCGAATAGACGTTCTTCTCCCTCGCGACGGCCAGCATACCCGCCGAAATATCCAGCGCCTCCACCCGCGGATACCCGAGGATCGCGAGCCATTCGCCGACCAACCCGGTCCCGGCGCCCGCATCGAGCAACGGCGCCGCGCCGCGCGGAAGATGGCGCGCCAGCAGAGCCAGGCAGATGCTGGGGTGCTGATAGCCGGCCCGGGCCATCTCGGTGTCGTAGCTGTCCGCCCACAAATCGTAGAGCCGGGCGATTTCGTCCGGCTCCTTGGCGTTGTAGACGGCGCCGAGATGCCCGTCGTGTTTCGACTCGCTCACCGATGTTCCCCGGCCAATGGATTGCGGATCGCAGGATAGTCTCACCGCCGCGAATATGAAACAATCGTTCCCGCACGTGCCAAGCCAAGGGGCGCAAGATGACAGCAAGCGATGACGTCAGAAAAGTGATGGCCGGGATTCCGATCCTCGCCGGCTCTCCCGGACCGATCGAACGCCTCGGCGGATTGACCAACCGGGTCTTCCGCGTCGGCGAGATGTGCCTGCGCATTCCTGGCGACGGGACCGAGGAATACATCGACCGCGCGAACGAGGACGTGGCGGCGCGCGAAGCGGCACGAGCCGGAGTCAGCCCGGAAGTTCTGTATTCCGACCCGGCGACCGGGCTGATGGTCACAAGGTTCATCGACGGCACCTGCACGATGAGTCCGGAGAATTTCCGCAACATCCAGGGC
Organism: Thermohalobaculum sp.; assembly: GCA_035458445.1. Lineage (GTDB taxonomy): Bacteria > Pseudomonadota > Alphaproteobacteria > Rhodobacterales > Rhodobacteraceae > Thermohalobaculum. The sequence continues at coordinate 8,616 of DATHZU010000250.1, forward strand.
GCAACGGCGAGGGCGGGCAAAGCCTTCCGCAAGCTGCATGAATCTTCTGCGGTCTTCCCGTTCCGCTTCGACCTCTTTGCCATGATTGACGACTATCTGGGCGTGCTGGCGGGCAAGGACATGGCCCTACCCGACGGTTACCACGATGTCGTGGCGGAAGCCGGGACCGTGCGCGCGGCCCTTGCCGAGCATCCCGCCGCGTTGGCCGCTTGTCACTGCGACCCCCTGTGCGAGAACTTCCTCGATACCGGCGAGCGGATGTGGATCGTCGACTGGGAATACTCCGGCATGAACGATCCGATGTGGGATCTTGGCGATCTTTCCGTGGAGGGTGAGTTCACGCCCGATCAGGACGCTGAATTGCTGCACGCCTATTTCGGCCGTGCGCCGACGGCGGCCGAGCATGGGCGCGTCGTCATCTACAAGGCGATGTGCGACCTCCTGTGGACGCTTTGGGGTCTGATTCAGCTCGCCAACGACAATCCGGCCGACGATTTCAGGGCCTATGCCGATGGCCGGTTTGCCAGATGCAAAACCCTGATGGCAGACCCCGCATTCGAGGCGCATCTCGAGGCGATTCGAGCGGGTTCCTGACAGCCAGCGGTCGGGCCTTCCTGCGATTGCCTTGCGGCGGATGCGGCGCTGCCCATCCATCGGCCTGAGGACGGAAAAAGCCCCGGCACCCATCCCGATGGTCCACCTGTTGCGGTGCCGTGCCGCTCTCGCTCCAGTGCAGAGCATCAAAAACCCGCTCGGCGAATACCCGTCAAGGGCCGATTGCGCCGCTTCGCTTTCCGCCGGAGCGTCGTTCCAGAGGCTTCTCGAGTAATTAGGCTTAGGT
>DATHZU010000251.1:0-3035 GCA_035458445.1 Thermohalobaculum sp.
ACTCGAAAGGCACGATCTTTCTGGAAAGCAAGAAGGACATGAAGAGTAGAGGTTTGGCGTCGCCAGATGCTGCGGACGCTATTGCGATAACCTTCGCATTTCCCGTAGCTAGACGCGAACAGCGAGTAGACAACACACGCCGCGTCGCGTATGGTGGCAACGCAGCCTCTTCAGGATGGATGGCAAGCTAATGGTATCATTATCTGTAGGTCGTGGCGAGAAGCTATCGACGAAAGCGGGGGCTGGACTGACAGCCAAAGGCCGCGCTAAATACAATAAAGCTACTGCTTTTATATAGCGCCGCGCTGCCTTTTGACCATCGGTGAAAAGCTCCGTCCCTATATCGTCTGGATTGGAAGGTAGCTCATCAAAGACGGCGCTGGCTGTCTGGTGGCCAATTGTTCGGCTAAATGCATGACCGATCACATTTGCTCTGACTTCCCAGGTCTTTACGTCCTTAGCCCATCTTATTCACGTCGGCCCCTGTGAGGGGCTGGCGGGTGTAGTCTAAGGGATTGATGTGGCGTAGGATTTGGTTGTCAAAGCCAACCCTTTTCACCGCATCTGGCCCGCCACACCCGCCATGACCGACGATACGTTGCTGCCGTTCTCGTTTCCAGCCGTTCGAAGCAAAAAGATCACGGCCGCATTCGATGGCGGACGGATCACCTCGAACGGTGGCGTCCTGCTGCTGGCCGCGGCGGAGCGGCGCCTGCGCCTGGCCGAGCGGCTTGCCGCGGTGATCTGCGATCCGCGGGACCCGAACCGGGTCACGCATACCATGGCCGATATCCTGCGCGCCCGCATCTTTGCGATCGCATGCGGCTACGAGGACACCAACGACCTCGACCGGCTGCGCAGCGATCCGGCCTTCAAGCTCGCCTGCGAGCGGCTTCCCGACACTGGTCTGGATCTGTGCTCGCAGCCGACCTGCTCGCGGGTGGAGAACCTGCCGGATCTGCGCACCGTCATCCGCCTCGGCGAGGTGCTGCTCGATCTTTGGCTGTCGAGCTATGCCGCGCCGCCCGAAAGCGTGACGCTTGATATCGACGACACGCTCGACGTCGTTCATGGCCATCAGCAGCTCTCGCTGTTCAATGCCCACTACGACGAGCGCTGCTTCCTGCCGATCCACATTTACGACGCGGCAACCGGCCGCCCGGTCGCCATCATCCTGCGTCCGGGCAAGACTCCGACGGGCAAGGAGATTCGCGGACATCTGCGCCGCCTCGTCCGGCGCATCCGCCGCCGCTGGCCAACCACTCGCATCCTGCTCCGCGGCGATAGCCACTATGGCAGAGCCGAGGTGATGACCTGGTGCGAGGACAACGCTATCGACTATGTCTTTGGACTGCCCGGGAACCGGGTCCTCCAGCACCTCGTCGACGAGGCCGCAGACGACATCCGCACCCGCCGCGCCCTCGAGCAGAAACCTGCGCTGCGCGGCTTTGCCGAGACCCGCTACAGGGCCAAGTCCTGGGAAGTCGAACGCCGGACCTGTGCCCGTATCGAGGCGACTACCCTCGGCCTCGATATCCGCTTCGTCGTGACCAACCTCGCAACAGGCTCGGCCGAGCGCATCTACGACGTGATCTACTGCGCCCGAGGCCAGGCCGAGAACCTGATCAAGATGCACAAGAGCCAGCTCGCCTCCGACCGCACCAGCTGCCGTTCGCCGCTCGCCAACCAGGTCCGCCTCGTCCTCCATACCGCCGCCTATTGGCTGATGCTCGCCCTCCGCGAGGCGGTGCCCAAAACCCATCGCCTCAGCCACGCCGAGTTCGCCACCCTCAGGCTCAGGCTCCTCAAAGTCGGCGCCCGTGTGATCGAAACCGTCTCGCGCGTCCGTCTGGCCTTCGCCGCCGCCTGCCCGGAGGCCAGCCTGTTCCGCAGGATCGCCATCGCCTTGCAACCCGCCGGGCCATGACCGCCGGGGCCCGGACGCCCCCTCGCACCCCTCCTTTAACCCCAGCGCGTTCCATCAGTCCAGGCTCGGTTGCGGTGAAAAAGACGCCTCAATCCCACACGACCAGCCGCCGCACATCGGTTGAAGAACGGTGTTCATGAATAGGAAGGGCTAAAATCGAGACGTTCCTTGGCAGCTGCGATGGCCACCCGAAGCGAGCCCTCCCGCCAAGGCCTGCTCCAGGTCGGCGATGAGGTCGGCGGGGTCCTCGATGCCGATGGAGAGGCGCAGCAGGTTTTCCGGCACCGGGGAACCGGGCCCTTCGATGGTGGCCCGGTGCTCGATCAGGCTCTCGACGCCGCCGAGCGAGGTGGCGGGCACGAAGAGCCGGGTGCGGGCCGCCACGCCCCGGGCCTCGGCCGCGCCGCCCGCCACCAGGAGCGAGAGCATGCCGCCGAAGCCGCCGGTCATCTGGCGCGCGGCGACGGCATGACCGGGGTGGCTCTCCAGGCCCGGATAGAGCACAGCCGCCAGCTTGGGGTGGCCCTCGAAGCGGCGGGCGATCTGAAGCGCGCTCGCCGAAGCCCGCTCGACCCGGAGGTAGAGGGTGCGCAGGCCGCGCAGCAGCAGCCAGGCCTCGAAGGCGCCGAGCACGCCGCCCATCAGCCGCCGCAGACTCTTTATCTCCTCCCAACGGTCGTCGTTGTCGCGGGTCACCAGGATACCGGCCGTGAGGTCGCTGTGGCCGTTCAGGTACTTGGTGGCCGAGTGGAATACCAGGTCGGCGCCAAGGGCGAGCGGCCGGGTCAGCACCGGCGTCGCGGCCGTCGCGTCGACCGCCAGGATGGCGCCGGCCCCGTGGGCCGCCTCGGCGGCGGCTTCGATGTCGATCACGTCCCAGGTCGGGTTGACCGGCGTCTCGACCCAGACGATCGCGGTCTCGCCCGGGCGCAGCGCGGCCGCCAGCGCGCCCGGGTCGGCCGGATCGAGCAGGCTCACGCCGATGCCCCGCTTGGCCGAGATGCGGCGCAGCCAGTCCTGGCCGCCGTGGTACATGACCGCGGGGGCCGCGACGTGCTGGCCGCTGTCGACCGTCTCGAACACGGCGGCCATGGCGGCCAGCCCCGAG
>DATHZU010000252.1:0-8990 GCA_035458445.1 Thermohalobaculum sp.
CCTGCACTACACGGCGTTGCCGGACTGGGCGCAGACGCTCGGCATGACGTTCTCCATCATCCTGTGGATGCCGTCCTGGGGCGGCATGATCAACGGCCTGATGACGCTGTCTGGCGCCTGGGACAAGCTGCGCACCGACCCGATCATCCGCATCATGGTGATCTCGGTGGCCTTCTACGGCATGTCGACCTTCGAGGGTCCGATGATGTCGATCAAGGCGGTGAACTCGCTCAGCCACTACACCGACTGGACCATCGGGCACGTGCATTCCGGCGCGTTGGGCTGGAACGGCATGATCACCTTCGGGGCGCTCTATTTCCTGGTGCCACGTCTGTGGAACCGCGAGCGGCTCTATAGCCTCAGCCTGGTGAACTGGCACTTCTGGCTGGCGACGATCGGCATCGTGCTCTACGCCGCCTCGATGTGGGTGACCGGCATCATGGAAGGCCTGATGTGGCGTGAATACGACGATCAGGGCTTCCTGGTGAACAGCTTCGCCGACACCGTCGCGGCCAAGTTCCCGATGTATGTGGTGCGTGGCCTCGGAGGGCTGCTGTTCCTCACCGGCGCGGGGATCATGTGCTACAACCTGTGGCAGACGGCCAGGGGCAAGCTGAGCGACGAGACCGCTCCGCGCCCCGCCGCCGTGGCCGCCGAATAAGGGGGGCGTTGAGATGGGCCTGATCAAGAAACACGCCGTCCTCGAGCGCAACGCGACCCTTCTGATGGTGGCTTCGCTGCTGGTGGTCACGGTCGGCGGCATCGTCGAGATCGCACCCCTGTTCTACCTGCAGAGCACCATCGAGAAGGTGGAGGGCGTCCGTCCCTACTCCCCCCTGGAGCTGGCCGGGCGGCAGGTCTACATCCGCGAGGGCTGTTATGTCTGCCACAGCCAGATGATCCGTCCGATGCGCGACGAGGTCGAGCGGTACGGCATGTACAGCCTGGCGGCCGAGTCGATGTACGACCACCCGTTCCAGTGGGGCTCGAAGCGCACCGGGCCAGACCTGGCCCGGGTCGGCGGGCGCTATTCGGACGAATGGCATGTGGACCATTTCGAGGACCCGCAGGCCCTGGTCCCGGAATCGGTGATGCCGCGCTATCCCTGGCTGGCGGAGACCAAGCTCGACTTCAAACATGCCGCCGATCACCTGACCGCCAACGCGATGGTGGGGGTCCCCTATACGGACGAGATGATTGCCGCCGCGACGGTGGATATCCACGCCCAGGTCGACCCGGACCACGACGGCGTCGATGACCTTCTGGCCCGCTACCCGAAGGCGCAGGTGCGCAACTTCGACGGCCGGCCCGAGATCACCGAGCTCGACGCAATGATCGCCTATCTGCAGATGCTGGGCACGCTGGTCGATTTCTCGACCTACGACGCCGAAGCCAACGCGCGCTGACGGAGGAGAGCATGGACACCTATTCGATCCTCCGGCACTTCGCCGACAGCTGGGGCTTGCTGGCCATGGTGCTGTTCTTCCTGGGCGTGGTCCTGTACGCGCTGCGCCCCGGGGCGAAGCAGACTTACGACGACATCGCGCAGATCCCCTTGCGCAACGACAAATTGGGAGAGTGAGACATGGCGGACACTCCCGAAACGGAACGTGACGAATTCACCGGCACCGAGACCACCGGCCATGAATGGGACGGCATCAAGGAGCTGGATACGCCGCTGCCGCGCTGGTGGCTGTGGACGTTCTACGCCACCATCGTCTGGGGCGTCGTCTATACCATCGCCTATCCGGCCTGGCCTCTGGTCTCGTCCTTCACCGGCGGCGTCCTGGGCTATTCGAGCCGGGGCGAGCTGCATGCGGCGGTCGCCGAGCACGAGGAGTCGCAGAAGAGCTATCTGGAGCGCATAGCGGCGACCGGGATGGACGAGATTCGTGCGGACGCCGATCTGGCCCAGTTCGCCCGCGCTGGCGGCGCGGCGATCTATCGTAACTACTGCTCGCAGTGCCATGGCTCGGGCGCCACCGGGGCCAAGGGCTATCCCAGCCTGCAGGACGACGACTGGCTGTGGGGCGGCACCGCCGAGGACATCCGCCATACCGTCGCCCACGGTATCCGCTTCGAGTCCGACGACGACACCAGGGTCTCCGAGATGCCCGCCTTCGGGCGCGACGAGATCCTGTCGAAGGTCGAGATCGAAGCGGTGGCCGACCATGTGCTGTCGCTGAGCGGCGAGGCCGGCGTGAACCCGGAGGGTGCGCAGATATACGCGGACAACTGCGCCGCCTGCCACGGCGAGAACGGCGAGGGTGTGCAGGAACTGGGTGCCCCGAGGCTCGCCGACGGCATCTGGCTCTATGGCGGCGACCGCGAAAGCGTGATCGCCACGATCGCCAATTCGCGTGCCGGGGTCATGCCCGCCTGGAGCCACAGGATGACCGAGGCCCAGGTCAAGCAGGTGGCACTCTACGTCCACGGCCTCGGCGGCGGACAGTAAGACACCCTGAACGCGCGCCGCGCCGCACCTCCTTCGCGGCGCCAAGGCATATCGGTACTGCGGCCTTGCCGTGAGGCGGGCTTGCAATCGCGATGCCTCCGGGTGTTGTCTGGCCGCAGGACCGGAGAGGGAGTGCCGTCCATGGCCCTGGAGATCTGGATCGCCTTCGCGCTGGCCAGCAGCGTCCTGCTGATCATTCCCGGTCCGACCGTCATGCTGGTGGTGTCCTATGCGCTGGGGCGCGGGCGTGCCAGCGCCTGGGCGACTGTGCCGGGGGTGGCGCTGGGCGATTTCACCGCGATGAGCGTGTCGCTTGCCGGGGCGGGCGCGGTTCTCGCGGCCTCGGCTGGGCTGTTCACGGTGCTGAAGCTTTTCGGGGCCGCCTATCTGGTCTGGCTTGGCGTCGGGCTCTGGCGTGCACCGCCGGAGGCACTGGAGACCGGCAACGCGGGCCGGGCGCCGCGCGAGTTCCGGGCAATGTTCTGGCGCGCTTATGTGGTGACGGCGCTGAACCCGAAAAGCATCGTCTTCTTCATCGCCTTCGTCCCGCAATTCGTCTCGGCCGACCTGCCGGTCGCACCGCAGTTCTCGATCCTGATCGTCACCTTCGTCGCCCTGGCCGCCGTGAACACGGCGTTGTGGGCGCTTCTGGCGGGCGAGATGCGGGCGCGGTTCGAACGTCCGTTGGCGCGCCGGCTGGCAGCGCGAATCGGCGCGGGATTCCTGATCGGGGCGGGCGCCCTGACCGTTGTGGCGCGGCCCGGCGGCTAGCCGAAGCGCCTGTCAGCGGTTTTACTGGGACTCAGCGGTCGCGTGTCGATCTCGGAACGAACGTCGTTGCGGCGGTGGTCTCGACCGAGGCCATTGCCGTCTCGCCGCCGGCGGCTGCCGTCGTGGCGTCCGCCTGTGCGGAGTCCGGCGCGCCGTCGTTGTCCTTGCCGATCACGGTCCGGCCGAGGGTCGCGAATTGCTGAGCAAATCCCGCCATGTCGCAACCCAGGCTGAGACCGGCGATGATCCGGCCGTCGGGGTGCCGGGCGCATTTGCCTTCGGCGACCACGATTTCAGGCTCCTCGATCACCGGCTCGGGCGCGGGCTCGGCTACGGCGGCCGCCCGTGCGACCATCGCCTGGTAGGCGTCCTCGGTGCGCCGGTTCAGTTCGGCCTGCACCGATTCCTCCAGATATCCGGTCGCCGGGAATCCCCAGGCAGTCTGGAAATCGGAGATGGCATCGCGTGTATTCGGGCCGAACACTCCGTCGACGCCGCGCGGATCGAAGCCCGCCAGGGCCAGCCGGCGTTGAATCTTGGTTCGTGCGCTACGGGTCAGCCCGAGAGCTTCCTCGGTCTCGGGCGAGGCGGCCATCCGGGGCTGTTCGGGTGCCGACGGCGCGACGAAGGGCGTCAATGCAGGGTCCCCCGGATCGCGGCTCAGGACAAGAGCGGCACCAACTTCCGGAAGGAATGCGGCAGGCTCGACGAACCCTGGACTGGCAAAGGCGTAGCTGGTTGCCCGCGCCGCACGTTCCGTCACCGCGCTATCGTCGAGCGGCGGAATGCTCGCCAGCATCGGGGCCGGCAGGTGAACCGTCTCCGCGGCCCGCACCAGCGCACTGTGCGCCGGGTCGTCCGCCGCGGGCTCCGGGCTCACTGCTGCGGTCTCGGGGTTGCGCGGCCCGGGGACGGTGAACTCCTGCGGAGGCACGTCCGCCTCAGCGGTCTCGTAGACCGGCGCGGGCAGGCTGCTGGAGCCGTAGAGCTTCCAGTACGGGTCCTGCGCCGACATCGTCCAGGCAATCGTGCCGCATACGAGTCCGACGACGGCAAACACCGTCAGGGCGCCGCCCGTCGAGCGGTCCCTCCGATTCGCCTCCCCTTTGACCCTGTACACAGACCCACTGCGCATGACACTTGACCCCGCACTACCGACGATCACCGGAATTCAGCCAGAATCGCCAAAGTAAATAACTATACCAAAGCGATAATAATCACACAACCATCGTCAATCGAAAACAACCAGAACGCGACTAAGTGCATTAATTACTATCATTTTGAAGAAAAATTCAACCACACGGTTACGCGCGGCGCTGGCGTTTTGGGGGTTGATCGGAATCAAGGTTTGAGGCCACCACTGCCGCCAATGTGCCGGCAATCGATTCCCTGCCACGGAGCCACACCACATGCCCAGCCCGGCAGCCGAAGGCCCCAGTCTCTACGTCGCCCGGGAACCGGTGTTCCCCAAGGCGGTGAAGGGGTTCTTTCGTCGGCTGAAATGGTGGCTGATGGCGCTGACGCTGGGGATCTACTACATCACGCCCTGGATCCGCTGGGACCGCGGCGCGCATCTGCCCGATCAGGCGGTGCTGGTGGACCTCGCCAGCCGGCGGTTTTTCTTCTTCTGGATCGAGATCTGGCCGCAGGAGTTCTACTACGTCGCCGGGCTCTTGATCATGGCCGGGCTGGGCCTTTTTCTGTTCACCTCGGTGCTGGGCCGGGTGTGGTGCGGCTATGCCTGTCCGCAAACGGTCTGGGTTGACCTGTACCAGCACGTGGAGCGCTGGATCGACGGCGACCGCAACGCCCAGTTCCGGCTGCTGAAGCAGCGCTGGAACGCGCAGAAGATCGCGCGCCGGCTGGCGAAGTGGAGCATCTGGCTGTTGATCGCGGTGGCGACCGGCGGTGCCTGGGTGTTCTACTTCGCCGATGCGCCGACGCTGTTCGTCGATCTGGTCACCGCCAACGCGCCATTTGTCGCCTATGCAACCGTCGGCGTGCTGACCGGGACCACTTTCGTGCTGGGCGGCTTCATGCGCGAGCAGGTCTGCATCTACATGTGCCCCTGGCCCCGCATCCAGGGGGCGATGCTGGACGAGAACTCGCTGATCGTCACCTACAAGGACTGGCGCGGCGAGCCGCGCGGCAAGCATCGCAAGAAGACAACGGGGCTGGGCGACTGCATCGATTGCAATGCCTGCGTCGCGGTCTGCCCGACCGGCGTCGATATCCGCGAGGGCCAGCAGATCGGCTGCATCACCTGTGCATTGTGCATCGATGCCTGCGACGAGATCATGGACAGGATCGGCAGGCCGCGCGGGCTGATCGACTATTGCACGCTGGGCGACGAGGCGCTGGAGCGCGGCGGGGCCGCGCCGGTCCCGCTGCTGAAGCGGATCATCCGACCCCGCACGATCCTCTACACCGCGATGTGGAGCCTGATCGGGGTCGCCATGGTGGTGGCTCTGTTCATGCGCGACTCGATCGGGCTGACGGTCGCGCATGACCGGAACCCGCTCTATGTCGAATTGAGCGACGGCTCGATTCGCAATGCCTACACCGTCAAGGTCGAGAACATGAATGCCAACCCGCACCAGTTCCGCCTGTCGGCGAAGTCCGACCCCGAGTTGCGGCTGGACATTCAGGATATGGACGTCAACACGTTCGAGATCGGCGCCGACGAGGCGCGCAAGCTGCGCGTCTTCCTGTTGGCGCGGCCGTGGTTCGAAATGCCCGAGCGCACCCCGGTCAGGCTGTGGGTCGAGGATCTGGTGACCCGCGAGCGGACGTATTACGATACCCACTTCCAGGGGCCGGAGAAATGATGGCTGAACCGGAACGCATGGGGCCGAAGCCGCTCACCGGAAGGAAGGTGCTGCTGATCGCGGTCGCCGCCTTCGGCGTGGTGATCGCCGCCAATCTGGCGATGCTGCTCGCCGCCACCGGCACCTTTCCCGGGCTGGTGGTGAAAAATTCCTACGTCGCCAGCCAGGGCTTCGACGCCAAGACCGCGGCGCAGCGCGCGCTCGGCTGGAGGGCCGAAGCGGTCTATGACGGCAGCAAGCTGCTGGTGACCGTGGCGGGCCGCGACGGCGCGCCGGTCGCCGGGATCGACCTCGTCGCGGTGGTCGGCCGTCCGGCCTCCGACCGCGACGACATCCGGCTTGCGCTGGCCAGGGACGGGGGCGCCTACACGGCCCCGTTGACGCTGGCGCCGGGAACCTGGCGGGTCGAGATCACTGGCACCGGCGACGATGGAGCCAGCTTCGAGGCGCGGGCCGAATTCTATGTCCGGAGGCCCGGATGATGCGTGACACCGCGGCGACTCCGGACCTTGGTGGGTGCTGCAAGGGTGGCCGGGGCGATGCCGAGGCCCCCGGGACGGCGGCTGCCGAGCGCTGGGCCCGGCCCGCGAAGGACGGCAACGCCAGGGTCGATCTGATGGTGCCGGGGATCGCCTGCGCTGGCTGCATGGGCAAGATCGAGAAGGGGCTGAAGCCGCTCGCCGGTGTGCAGTCGGCCCGGGTCAACCTGACCATGCGGCGGGTCCGGGTGGAGTTCGACCCGTCGCAGGGGTCGGTGGCCGCAGTCATCGCACGGCTCGGCGATCTCGGCTACGAGGCCCGGCCCTACGATGCCGAGGCCATGGCCGGCGTCGACCGCGACGCCCCGGGGCGCGACCTGCTGGCGCGCCTGGCGGTGGCGGGCTTTGCCGCCATGAACGTGATGCTTCTGTCGGTCTCGGTCTGGTCCGGGGCCGAGGCGGCGACCCGCGACCTGCTGCACTGGATCTCGGCCCTGATCGCCTTGCCGGCGATGGCCTATGCCGGGGTTCCGTTCTTCCGCTCCGCCCTCGGCGCTCTCGGCTCCCGGCGGCTGAACATGGACGTGCCGATCTCGCTGGCGGTGATCCTGTCGGCAGGCACTTCGCTCTACGAGACCGCCCATGGCGGCCAGCATGCCTATTTCGACGCCGGGATCAGCCTGCTCTTCTTCCTGCTGGTGGGCCGCTATCTGGATCACCGCACCCGTGCCGTGGCGCGCTCGGCGGCGGCCGAGCTGACCACGCTCTCGGCGCGGGCCGCGACGGTGGTCGGACCGGACGGCCAGCGCATGACCGTGGCCATCGAGGACCTCGCCCCGGGCGCCCTGGCCGAGGTGGCGCCGGGCGAGCGGGTGCCGGCCGACGGGCTGGTCGAATGGGGCGCAAGCGACCTCGACCGCTCGATGATCACCGGCGAGACCAACCCCGAGCCGGTGGGCCCCGGCGCGCCGGTCCATGCCGGGATGCTGAACCTCTCCGGACCCCTGCGTGTCCGGGTGACGGCAACCGGCGAGCAAACCCTTCTGGCCGAGATCGCCCGGATGATCGACAGCGCCGAGCGGGGCAAGACCGTCTACGACCGCTGGGCCGACCAGGCGGCGCGGATCTATGCGCCGGGCGTGCACCTGATCGCGGCCCTCGCCTTCGCGGGCTGGCTGTGGGCGACGGGCGACTGGCATTTGGCCGTGACCATCGCCACCGCCGTGCTGATCATCACCTGCCCCTGCGCGCTGGGGCTCGCGGTTCCGGCAGTGCATGCGGTGGCGGGCGGCCGGCTGTTCCGGCGCGGCATCTTCCTCAAGGACGGCGGCGCGCTCGAGCGTCTCGCCCGCGCCGACATGGTGGTGTTCGACAAGACCGGCACCCTGACCGAAGGGCGCCCGGTCCTCTCGGACGGGCCGGCCGACGGCGATCCCGCCTGGCCGCCGGCGGCCGCGCTGGCGGCGGGGTCGCGCCACCCGCTGGCGCAGGCGCTCGCCGCGGCGGCGTCCGCGCGCGGTGTCGCACCGGCGCCGGTCTCGGATATCCGCGAGGTGCCGGGATCCGGGATCGAAGGCCGGTTGGAGGGCGAGCCGCTGCGTCTCGGGCGCGCGGGATGGGTCGGTGCAGACGAGGATGGCCACACCGCCGTCTGGCTCAAATCGGGCGACGCACGCCCCGTGCCCTTCCGCTTCGAGGATACGCTGCGCGCCGACGCCGCCGAGGTCTGCGCCGCGCTGAGGGCGCGCGGGCTCGATCTGGCCCTGTTCTCCGGCGACGCCGCCGCCCCGGTCGAACGGGTCGCCACAACGACCGGGATCGCAGATGCCAGGGCCGCCATGACCCCCGCCGACAAGCTGGCGGCGCTGGCCACGCTGGCCCGCGCAGGGCGCCGGGTGCTGATGGTCGGCGACGGCCTGAACGACGCCCCGGCGCTGGCGGCGGCGGATGTGTCGATGTCGCCGGTGGCGGCCTCGGATGTCAGCCGTGCAGCGGCGGGGCTGGTCTTCACCGGCGAGCGGCTGGCGCCGGTGGTCTTTGCGCTCGACACGGCGCGGATGGCACGCCGCCGGGCGCTGGAGAATTTCGGCCTGGCGGCGATCTACAACGCGGTCGCCATCCCGGTCGCGCTGGCCGGGCTGGTCACGCCGCTGATCGCGGCGCTGGCGATGTCGGGCTCGTCCATCGTCGTGACCTTGAACGCGCTGCGCCTGCGGGGGGCGAAATGACCGTGCTCGGCATCCTGATCCCGATTTCGGTCGGGCTGGGCCTTCTGGGGCTGGTCGCCTTCCTTTGGGCATTGAAAAACAACCAGTACGAAGACCTGGACGGCGACCAGGCGCGGGTGCTTTTCAACGAGAAGGACCGGCCGGACGACTAGAAAAGCCGCGCCGCCCGGGTCCGCTCGATTTTTTAATCATTCCAGAGTCGCTGGTTGACATGCTGCGCGGGCGATCT
>DATHZU010000253.1:0-3122 GCA_035458445.1 Thermohalobaculum sp.
CCCACCAGAACCGATCCTCGCCCAGCTTGGCCAGCGTCGCCTCGCCCAGCACGTTGCCCTTCCGGGTCAGGAAATATCCCAGCCCGACCTTGCCGACGCGTTGCGGGATGCGCCCGCAGAACAGGCTGGCCAGCCAGGAACCCGCCCCGGGGCCGGAAATCTCGTAGCGGTTGAAGCCCGAGACCTCCATCAGGCCGACGCGCTCGGCCACGCAGCGGACCTCGCCGGCGACGGCCTCCTTCGTCGGCGTGAACCGATACGAGGGCTGGTCGACGAATTCGGGCGTGGGCTTGAAGAACAGCACCCGCTCCCAACCGTTGACGGTGCCGAACTCCGCCCCCTGCGCCCGCAAGACGGGGTAGAGCGGCGTGGTACGAGCCGGGCGGCCTGCCGGGCGATGCTCGTGCGGTCGGTGAAAGCGGAATTCGTTACGGTAGTCCTCGATCGCCTTCAGCGCGGTGTATTCGACATTGGCATAGGACGAGAATCGGCGCGGATCGAGGCACCAGGTGTCGTAGACCGCCTCGCCGCGAACCATCTGCTGGGCCAGAAGCCAGCCGTGCCCTCCCCCCTCGCCCAAGCCAGCCCTGAGACCGGTGATGCACCATGCATTCCGCTTTCCCGGAACCCGGCCCACCAGCGGCAGCCCGTCCGGCGTGTAGGTGATCGGGCCGTTGACGATGGTGTGGATGCCGGTCTCGGTGAGGCAGGGCAGGCGTTCAAACACGTTCTCGAGTACCGGCAGCACCCGGTCGGGATCGTTCGGGCACAGCGCATTGGTGAAATTCGGATCGATGCCATCCAGTCCCCAGGTACGGCAGTCCTGCTCGTAGAACCCGACAAGCAGCCCCTGCTTTTCCTGCCGTGAGTAGAAATCGTCGGTCGGGCACCTGATCAGCGGCACGCGCCGGTCGAGCGCTTCAATCGCCGGAATTGGCTCCGTCAGGAAATACTGGTGCTCCATCGACGCCACGGGATGGATTACCCCCATCATCGCGCCGATCTCGTTGCACCGGTATCCGCCGGCGTTCACCACATGCTCGGCCAGGATGTCGCCCTTCGGCGTGTGGACGATCCATTCACCGTTGCTCGTCTGGGTCAGACCGGTCACCGGGGTGTGGCGCAGGATCTCGGCACCGGCATTGCGCGCCCGGCGCGCCAGCGCCTGGCAAAGCTGCGCCGGATCGATATCGCCGTCGAGCGGGTCCCACAGGGCGCCAAGCAGCCCATCGGTGGTGATCAGCGGGTGGCGGCGGGCGCATTCCGCGGCATCGATGAGTTCGAACTCGACCCCCATCCCCTTCGCCATCGAGATGAAGTGCCGGTAGCCGTCGATATGCCATCCCTGCGAGGCCAGGCGCAGCCCGCCGTCGCCATGATGGTAGTTGATCGGATAGTCCGGGTCCGCGGCCAGTTCCTGGTACAGCCGGATCGAATGGCTCTTCAGCCCGACCATCGTCTGCACCGCGCCGAAGTTGGTGACCTGCGCGGCAGAATGCCAGGTGGTGCCCGAGGTCAGTTCGTCGCGCTCCAGCAGGACGACATCGGTCCAGCCCTCGCGGACCAGGTGATAGAGCGCCGAGCAGCCGGCGATGCCTCCGCCGATGACCACGGCGCGTGCGGTGGTATTCATCCAGTCCTCGCAGATTGGGTTTGCGATCGGGAATGACGGTCCTTTGCCGCGGAGGCGCGGTCAAGACCGCCTGCGCGGCTGCGGGAAACACGATCGCCTCGTTCGGAAATTCGGCAGGCCGGCGATGCGGCTTGCCCGCCCGGCGTCGCAGGATGAATGCTGCGGAAAAGGTTCGTTCAGAAGGACCGCAAGCGATGGTAGAGACCAGGCGCCCTCGTCGCGGTCTGGGCCGTTCGTCCCGGATCGCCGCGCGCACGGCGGAGACGCCAGAGATCAATCCGGCCCCGCCCGGTCAGCGCGGCGGGCAATACGCACCGCTGTCGGACGCGGACATCGAAGCGATCTATGACACCGCCCTGCGGCTGCTGGCCGAGATCGGGATGGGTCAGGCGCCGCCCGTCCTGGTCGAGGCAGCGACGGCGCGCGGCGCCGCGATCAACCCGCTCGGGCGCCTCGCCCTGCCGCGCGCATTGATCGAGGATATCATCGCCAATGCCTGCAAATCCTTCGTCTTCTGCGGCCGCGATCCGCGCCACGACATCGAGGTCGGTGGCGATCGGGTTTTCTTCGGCACGGGCGGCGCCGCGGTGCAGACGCTGGACCTCGAGACCGGACGCTACCGCCCGTCGACGCTGGCGGACCTCAGCGACTTCACCCGCCTGGCGGACGCATTGCCGAATGTGAGCTGGTTCACCCGCTGCTGCGTCGCAACCGATGTGACCGACCCTTTCGAGCTGGACATCAACACCGCATATGCACTGCTCCGCGGTACTTCGAAACCGGTCGGCACCTCCTTCGCCGTCGGTGCCCATGTGGACCCGGTCATCGACATGTTCGACCTGGCGCTCGGCGGCGAGGGGCGATTTCGGGACCGCCCATGCCTGAAGGCGCATATCTCGCCGGTGGTCTCGCCGTTGCGCTACGGCGAGGACGCGGTGGATGTAACGATCGCCTGCATCGCCCGTCATGTGCCGATTAACGCGATCATCGCGGCGCAGTCCGGAGCGACCGCCCCGGCGACCCTGGCGGGATTCCTGGCCCAATCGCTCGCCGAGACGCTTGCCGCCCTGGCGCTGGTCAACATATTCGCGCCGGGCTACCCGGTGATCTTTTCGAACTGGCCTCTGGTGATCGACCTGCGCTCAGGGGCATTCTGCGGCGGCGGCGGCGAGAGCGCCGTCCTGAATGCCGCCTCGGCCCAGATATCCAACTGGCTGGGCCTGCCATCGGGCGTCGCGGCCTCGATGTCCGACGCCAAGGCGGTGGACGCGCAGATGGGGGCGGAGAAGGCGCTGGCGGCGGTCACCGCCGGGCTCGCCGGGGCCAACATGGTCTACGAGAGCGCCGGGATGATGGCGAGCCTGCTGGGCGCCAGTTTCGAGGCCTTCGTGCTTGACGACGAGATGCTCGGGCACGTTCACCGGACCATTCGCGGCGTCGAGGCCGACGAGGAAACCCTGGGCTACGACGCAATTCGCGAGGCGGTGCT
>DATHZU010000254.1:0-2001 GCA_035458445.1 Thermohalobaculum sp.
GCATGTCCTTGTCGCCGCGCCCGGAGTTGCCGATCAGGATGCGCTTGCCGGGATTGTCCCTGGCCCACTCCCTGGCGGCGGCATAAGCGTGCGCCGTCTCGAGCGCCGTGAGGATGCCCTCCAGCTCGCAGAGTTCCTCGAGGGCCGCCAGCGCCGCCTGGTCGCCGGCCGAGACGTACGTGACCCGCCCCACGGCCTGCAGCAGCGCGTGTTCCGGGCCGACCCCCGAGTAATCGAGTCCCGCGGAGATCGAGTGCGTCTCGCGCACGTTGCCGTGCTCGTCCTGCAGGACGATCGAGTAGCTGCCCTGCAGCACGCCCGGCGTGCCCGTCGCCAGCGTCGCCGCGTTCTGGCCGAGGCCGTCGCCGGTGCCGCCCGCCTCGACGCCGATGAGCTCGACCTCGCGGTCGCCGAGCAGCGGGTAGAACAGGCCGATCGCGTTCGAGCCGCCGCCGACGCAGGCGAAGGCCGCGTCGGGCAGGCCGCCCGCCAGCCGCAGCATCTGCGCGCGCGCCTCGCGGCCGATAACGGACTGGAGCTCGCGCACGAGGTAGGGATAGGGATGCGCGCCGACGGCGGAGCCGATCAGGTAGTAGGTGCCGTCGGGATCGGTCACCCATTCGCGCAGGGCCTCGTCGATCGCCGCGCGCAGCGTCTTGTCGCCCGATTCCACGGGGACGACTTCCGCGCCCAGCCGGTGCATGCGGTCGACGTTCGGCGCCTGCCGCTCGACGTCGACCGCGCCCATGTACACGCGGCAGGGCAGGCCCACGCGGGCGCAGGCCGCCGCCGAGGCGACGCCGTGCTGGCCGGCGCCGGTCTCGGCGATGATCCGCTTGACGCCGAGCTTTTTCGCCAGCAGGGCCTGGCCGATGGCGTTGTTGATCTTGTGCGCACCGGTGTGCGCGAGGTCCTCGCGCTTCAGCCAGACGTCGGCGCCCCAGCTTTCCGACAGGCGCGGCGCGTGGGTGAGCGCGGTCGGCCGGCCCACCCAGCCCGTGAGCTGGGCACGGAATTCCGCCTGGAAGGCCTCGCTGTGCAGGTGCTCCCGGACCCCCGCCTCGAGCCGCTCGAAGGCGGGCACCAGCGTTTCCGGAACGTAACGGCCGCCGAAGGGCCCGAAGCGGCCCCGCTCGTCGGGCAGGCTGCCGGCAAGCGTGGCGTCGAGCAGGGCCTGGGCCTCGCCCGCGTCCAGAACCGATTTCATCGTTCGCTTTTCCTCACGTTTCACCGCGTTTTCGCGGCTTCGATAAATGCCCTGATCCTGTCGGCGTCCTTGACGCCCGGCGCCGACTCGACGGCGCTCGACACGTCCACGCCCCAGGGCGCCACCTCGGCGACGGCCCCGGCCACGTTGTCCACGGTCAGGCCGCCCGCGAGGATCATCCGTCCGCGGCGCGCGAGATCCGCGGCTGCGAGCCAGTCTACCGTCTCGCCCACGCCGCTCCGCCGCCCCTCGTAAACGTAAACCCCGTCGGGCGGACCGTCGCCGGGCACCGCACCTTCCCGGAGAACGGGCCATTTTTCAATACCCTCGGCCACCGCCAGGCGGCGGAAATCGCCGGCGTCGGTCTGCAGCACGTCGGGGCGCAGGACCGCCTGCACCTCCGCCCACAGCCGGGGATCCGGGTGCAGGGTGACCGCGACGCGGCGCACCCGCGCCGGGACGGCCGCGGCGAGTTCGGCCGCCTGCCCCGGCGACAGGTTGCGCGGCGACTTCTCGTAGAACACGAAGCCGATGGCGTCGGCGCCTGCCTCGACCGCCGCGGCGATCGTCGCGGCGTCGCGCATGCCGCAGATCTTGACCATGACCGTCATGCCGCGCGACCGCCTTCGAGCATGGACGCGATCAGCGCGGCCGGGTCCGGGGCGCGCATCAGCGCCGTGCCGACCAGCGACATGCGGTAGCCCAGCCGCGCCGCGTCGGCGGCGTCCGCGGCGGTATGCTGGCCGCTCTCGGCGACGCACACGACCTCCGGCGGCAGCAGCGGCCCGAAGCGG
>DATHZU010000255.1:0-2417 GCA_035458445.1 Thermohalobaculum sp.
CGGCGACCGCATCTATGCCGTGATCCTCGGCTCGGCAGTGAACAACGACGGGGCCGCCAAGGTCAGCTACACGGCATCGAGCACCGAGGGTCAGGCCCGCGCCATGGCCGAAGCCTTCGCGGCGGCCGAGGTCGCGCCCTCCAGCATCGGCTATGTCGAGGGCCACGGGACCGGCACGGTCGTCGGCGACCCGCTGGAAGTCGAGGCGCTGCGCCGCTGCTTCGCCACCGACCCCGAGACCCGACCGGGCGGCTGCCACCTGGGCTCGGTCAAGACCAATATCGGCCATCTCGAGCAGGCCGCCGGTGTCGCCTCGCTGATCAAGACGGCGCTGAGCATCCATCACGGCCGCATCCCGCCCTCGCTGAATTTCGAGACCCCGAACCCGCGGATCGACTTCGCCGGGGGGCCGTTCCGGATCCCTACCACCGCCGTCGACTGGGACAGCCCGGACCAGAAGCGGCGGGCGGCGGTAAACTCGCTTGGCCTCGGCGGCACCAATGCCTTCGCGATCCTGGAGCAGGCACCCCTCGCGCCACGGGCCGAGATCGCTCCGCCGCCCGTGCAGATCCTGGCGCTGAGCGCTCGCACCGAGGCCGCGCTCGCCAGCACCGTCGACCGCTGGCGCGACCACCTCGCCGAACTGGCGCCGGACGCGACGACGGATGCCTGCCATACCGCCGCCGCGGCGCGTGCGCCGATGAAATACCGGATCGCGGTTTCCGCCCCGGACGCTGCGGGTCTGTCGAAGGCTCTGGTCAAGGCCGCCGGTGCGCCGCGCCGGGCCGAGAGCGGGCGCAAGCTCGCCTTCCTGTTCCCCGGCCAGGGCGCGCAATATCCGGGCATGGCGCGGTCGCTGCATGACAGTGAGCCCGCCTTCCGCGAGGCCTTCGACAGGATCGCCGCCCGGCTGCGCGAGACTGCCGGCATCGATCTTTCCGACCTGATCTTCGCGCGCGACGACGCCGCGGCCCTGGCGCGCACCGAGGTTCTGCAGCCGGCGCTCTTCGCCGTCGAATGGGCGCTGGCCGAGATGCTGCGGGCCTGGGGCCTGCGCCCCGACGCGGTGATCGGCCACAGCGCCGGGGCCTTCGCGGCCGCGGCGGTGGCGGGCATCTACACGCCCGAGGATGCCGCCGACCTGATCGCCCGGCGCGCCGCCCTGATGGGGGCGCTGCCCGAGGGCGGCGCGATGGTGGCGCTGCTGGCCGACGAGGCGCAAGCGGCCAGGCTTTGCCGGGGGATCAAGGGCGTAGTGGTCGCGGCGCTGAACAGCCCCGGCAGCTCGGTGGTCTCGGGACCGGAGGCGGCCGTCGCCAAGGTCGCGGCGCGCGCCGCGAAGCAGGATATCGGCGCCCGTGCCCTGCAGGTCTCTCACGCGTTCCATTCCGCCCTGATGCAGCCCACCGCGGCGCCGCTGGCCGCCTACGCGGCGGAACGGCCCGCCCGCGCGCCGGAAATCGCCTTCGTCTCCGACATGACCGGCGCGGTCCTGACATCGGCCCCGGACGGGCAGTACCTGGCCGACCACCTGCTGAACCCGGTGCGCTTCGCCGAGGGCCTCAGCACGCTCGCCGCGCTCGGCTGCACCGATTTCATCGAGGTCGGCCCCGGCGCCGCGCTCCGCGGTTTCGCCGCAGCGACGCTGTCCGTCGACCAGACCGCGCTGCACGGGTTGCTGGCCGCGACCGGCGAGGACTGGGAGGCAACCGCCGCAACGCTCGGCAGGCTGTGGCAGGCCGGCCATGCGGTCGATCTGGCGGCCTTCTACCGCGCGCGGGGTGCCCGGCGTGCCGCTGCGCCGCTCTATCCTTTCGAGCGCACCCGCTACTGGCTGGACGACCAGCCTGCACCGGCAGAAGCCGACGACAGCGGGCTCTGCGGCGCCGAGATCGGCCTGCCCGGCCCGGAGCGGCATTTCCAGGCACGATATTCCGCCGCCGCGCGGCCCTGGCTGCCTGACCACCGGGTCTATGGCCATGTGACCCTGCCGGTCGCGGCGGCCATGGCTGGACTGGCCGAGGCCGGGGCAGCAGTAGCGGGCGGCGCGGTCGAGGTCCGCAACCTGACCTATGAAGCAGCGTGCGTGCTGGCCGAAAGCGAGGAACGGCTGCTGGACTTCGCGCTGCCGCGCGACCTGACCGGCGCCGAGGCCGTCATCAGCAGCACTCCTGCTGCCGCCGGCCCCGCCGGCGAGTGGATGGGCCACATCCGCGCCCGGCTGGCCCATGCGGGCGTGGCGCCGGAGGCGGTGGACTTGACCAGGCTTCGGCGGGATTGCCCGCAGCCGGTCGATTCCGAGGGCTTCTACGGCGTCCTCGACGCGCTGGGCCTGAACTATGGGCCGGGTTTCCGCAATGTCCGCGAGCTGTTTCTGGGCGACGGCGCAGCGCTGGGCCGGATCGCCCTCGAGGACG
>DATHZU010000256.1:0-5364 GCA_035458445.1 Thermohalobaculum sp.
CGCGCCGGGCGCCGAACGAGTTGTACTCGCGCGGATGCACCTGGCGCTCGACCAGGTATTCGCCCGCAGGTGTGTCGGGCTTGAACGAGCCCGCGGGCGAGATGTGGTCGGTGGTCACCGAATCGGCTAGCAGCGCCAGGATGCGGGCGCCGTTGACGTTGTGGATGGTGCCCTTCTCGCGGCCCATGCCCTGGAAATAGGGCGGGTTCTGCACGTATGTGCTGGTCGAGGGCCAGCTATAGGTCAGCCCGCCGCCGGCATCGATCTCGCGCCACTTGTCGTCGCCCTTGAAGACGTCGGCATAGCGCTTGAGGAAGGCCGAGCGGGTGACGGTCTCGTGCACCGTGTCGGCCACCTCCTTGGTGGTCGGCCAGATGTCCTTGAGGAAGACGTCGCGGCCCGCCTTGTCCTTGCCGATCGCGTCGCGCGACAGGTCGATGGTCATGTCGCCGGCGATGGCATAGGCCACCACCAGCGGCGGCGAGGCAAGATAGTTGGCGCGCGTGTCCGGGTTGACCCGGCCCTCGAAGTTGCGGTTGCCGCTGAGCACCGCGCAGGCCACCAGGTCGCCGTCATGGATGGCGCCGGAGATCTCGGCGGGCAGCGGGCCGGAATTGCCGATGCAGGTGGTGCAGCCATAGCCGACCAGGTCGAAGCCCAGCGCGTCGAGGTCCTCCTGCAGGCCCGCGGCCTCGAGATACTCGGTGACCACCTGGCTGCCCGGCGCCAGCGAGGTCTTGACCCAGGGCTTGGCGGTCAGGCCCAGGGCGCGCGCCTTGCGGGCCACCAGCCCGGCGCCGATCATCACGTAAGGATTCGAGGTGTTGGTACACGAGGTGATCGCCGCGATCACCACCGAGCCGGAATGCAGCTTGTAGTCCTGGCCCGCGACCGCGACCTCCTTGCCGAGCGGGCGCTTGAACTCGCTCTCCATATGGCCCTTGAACACCGGGGCCGCCTGGCTGAGCAGGATCTTGTCCTGCGGGCGCTTCGGGCCCGAGATCGAGGGCTCGACGGTGCCCATGTCCAGCGACAGGGTCGAGGTGAAGACCGGATCGTAAGCCTCGCCGCGCCACAGGCCGTTGGCCTTGGCATAGGCCTCGACCAGCGCGACCCGGCCCTTGTCGCGGCCGGTGGTGTCGAGATAGCGCAGCGTCTCGCCATCGACCGGGAAGAAGCCGCAGGTGGCGCCGTACTCGGGCGCCATGTTGCCGATGGTCGCCCGGTCCGCCAGCGGCAGGTTGTCCAGCCCCGGCCCGTAGAACTCGACGAACTTGCCGACCACGCCGTGCTTGCGCAGCATCTGGGTGACCGTCAGCACCAGGTCGGTGGCGGTGACGCCCTCCTTCAGCCGTCCGGTCAGCTTGAAGCCGACGACCTCGGGGATCAGCATCGACACCGGCTGGCCCAGCATCGCCGCCTCGGCCTCGATCCCGCCGACGCCCCAGCCCAATACCGCCATGCCGTTGACCATGGTGGTGTGGCTGTCAGTTCCGACCAACGTGTCGGGATAGGCGACCTCGTGGCCGGACTGGTCGGTGTCGGTCCAGACCGTCTGGGCCAGGTATTCCAGGTTCACCTGGTGGCAGATGCCGGTGCCGGGCGGCACCACGCGGAAATTGTCGAAGGCGCCCTGGCCCCATTTCAGGAACTCGTAGCGCTCGCCGTTGCGCTCGTATTCGCGCTCGACGTTCATCTGGAAGGCGCGCGGGGTGCCGAACTCGTCGACCATCACCGAGTGGTCGATGACCAGGTCGACCGGCGCCAGCGGATTGATCTTCTCCGGGTTGCCGCCCAGCGCCACCATGGCGTCGCGCATCGCGGCGAGGTCGACCACCGCCGGAACTCCAGTGAAGTCCTGCATCAGCACGCGGGCCGGACGGTAGGCGATTTCGCGCGGATTGCGCCCGCCGTTGGCGCCCCATTCCGAGAACGCCCGGATGTCGTCGGTGGTGACCGTACGCCCGTCCTCGAAGCGCAGCATGTTCTCGAGGACCACCTTCAGCGACGCGGGCAGGTTCGAGAATTTGCCGAGCCCCGCCTCTTCGGCGGCGGGGATCGAGTAATAGGACAAGGTCTTGCCCCCCGCGGAAAGCGTGCGGCGGGTCTTCGTGCTGTCGGTACCGACGGTGATGGGCATGCAGGGCTCCCTCTATTAAGCGCGCCTCCCCCTGCCTGGATCACAGGCGATTGTCACTGGTGCACGGGGCTGGTCCGCGCGACTTGGGAAAGCGACGGCTGGAATGCTGGGCGCTTAATGGCGGAAATCCGGAAGAGACGCAATTCTTCTGCTTGTCGCACCGCACAAAAAAATTCACACGCCGCCCAGGATCGCATTTTCCTTCGCGGATTGACGGGGTAAGAGGTGCCATGGATCTGACCCTCGACAAGCTCGCTTGCCGCCGTGCCGGACGGCTGGTGTTCAATCGCCTCGATTTCCGGCTGGAGGCGGGGCAGGCGGCCGCGCTGCGCGGGCCCAACGGTGTCGGCAAGTCGACGCTGTTGCGCCAGCTTTGCGGGCTGATCCCGGTCGCAGGCGGGGATGCGCGGCTCGACGGGGTCTCGCTGGAGGGTGACCGGCAGGGATTTCAGGAGCGCGTGGCCTATGCAGGCCACCTGGACGCGGTGAAGCCGGCGCTCAGCATCGGCGAGAACCTGACGTTGTGGGCCGGTATCCACGGCAATGACGCCGGCCGCGCCGGGGCGGCGCTGGCGCGCTTCGGGCTGGACGCTATCGCCGGGCGCCCGGCGGCGCAGTGCTCGGCGGGGCAGAAGCGGCGGCTGGGACTGGCGCGGCTCTTGGTGATGGACCGGCCGCTGTGGCTGCTGGACGAGCCGACGGTCTCGCTGGACGCCGATGCGTCGGCCCTGGTTGCCGATCTGGTGCGCGAACACGTCGGGGCGGGCGGCATGGCGCTGATCGCCACCCATGTGGATCTGGGCCTGGGCGACATCCCGGTGCTGATGATGAGCGCGCCTGAGGCCGGCGCCCACGATGCGGACGATCCGTTTCTGGCCGGGGCCTGGACATGAAGTCGCTGGCAAGCCTTTTGACCCGCGACCTGCGCCTGGCCCTGCGCCTCGGCGGCGGCGGCGGCATCGGCGTGGCGTTCTTCGTCCTGGCCGTGGTGCTGATCCCGCTGGGCGTCGGGCGCGAGTCGGCGATGCTGGCGCGGATCGCCGGGGGCGTGCTGTGGATTGCGGCGCTGCTGGCGGCGCTGTTGTCGCTGGACCGGATCTTCCAGGCGGATTTCGAGGATGGCTCGCTGGACCAGCTGATGTTGTCGCCTTTGGCGCTGGAGCAGGTGGTGCTGGCCAAGGGCATCGCCCACTGGGCGACCACAGGCCTGCCGATGACGCTGGTCGCGCCGGTGCTGGGGGCGATGCTGCAGTTGCCTGACGCCGCCATCCCGGCGCTGGTGGCCGGCATGGCGCTGGGCACACCGGCGCTGAGCATGATCGGCGCCATCGGGGCGGCGATCACCGTGGGCGTGCGGCGCGGCGGGCTGCTGCTGTCGATCCTGGTGCTGCCGCTCTATATCCCGACGCTGATCTTCGGCGCCCGGGCGGTCGAGCAGGCGCTGCTGGGCCTGACCCCCTGGCCGATGCTGGGACTGGTGGCGGCGCTGACCCTGTTCGCGGTGGCGCTGGCGCCCTTCGCGGCGGCGACGGCCCTGCGTATCAACACCCGCTGACGGATCAACTTCCGCCATCTGCGTACCCTGGCCTCTCTGCCGATGCGTGGGCGGGCGCCGCAAATGGACGAAGATGAAAATTTTTTAATCCCGCGAAAATGCGCGGCACAGAGTGCCGCACCATCTCGTTCTGCGAAGCCCCGGAAGGCCGGGGCCGCAGCCATATCACAGGAATATCACCATGAGCATGATCGACTTGAGGTCCTGGCGCCACGGAGCGCACGCCAAGCTGGGGGCATTGGCGGCTGGTGCCATCCTCTGGTCCGCAGTGCCGGGCACCGCCTCAGCCGATGCGGCGCTGGCCGATCTGGTCGAGCGGGTGAGCCCATCGGTCGTGACCGTCTTCACCACGCAGGAGGCGAAGCAGGACCGGCATGCCGGACAGCCGTTCGGATTCCCCGAGGGCTCGCCCTTCGACGAGTTCTTCCGCCGCTTCGGTTTCCCTGACGGAATGCCGGGCCAAGGCAACGCCAAGCCGCGGCAGGCGCTGGGATCCGGATTCATCCTGGATTCGGACGGCTATGTGATCACCAACAACCACGTCGTCGAGGACGCCTCGACTGTGAAGGTCAAGCTTGTCGACAGGCGCGAATTCTCGGCCGAGGTCATCGGCACCGATCCGCAGACCGACCTGGCGCTTCTGAAGATCGACGCCGGGAAGGACCTGCCGAGCGTGGTGCTGGGCGATTCCGACAAGCTGCGCGTCGGCGAGGACGTCGTCGCGGTCGGCAACCCCTTCGGGCTGGGCGGCACGGTGACCAGCGGCATCATCTCGGCAATCGGCCGCGATATTGACGCAGGACCTTATGTGGACTTCATCCAGACCGACGCAGCGATCAATCGCGGCAACTCCGGCGGGCCGCTGTTCGACGTCGAAGGCCGGGTGATCGGCGTAAACTCGGCGATCATCTCGCCGAGCGGCGGGTCCGTGGGCGTCGGCTTCGCGATCCCGTCGAACATCGTGAAGACCGTGGTCGCCGACCTGAAGGCAAATGGCAGCGTGGCGCGCGGCTGGCTGGGGGTATCGATCCAGACCGTGACCCCCGGCATCGCCGAGGCGATGGGGCTGGATGAACCGACGGGTGCGCTGGTCGCTACGGTGGCAGAGGACGGCCCCTCGAGCGGCACGCTGAAGGCTGGCGACGTGATCCTTGGCTTCAATGGCGCCGCGGTAACCGAGAGCCGTGACCTGCCGAAGCTGGTGGGCGCGACCCGCGCCGGCACCGTGGTCGGCATCGACATCCTGCGCAAAGGTGATCGGGAATCCGTCGAGGTGAAGATCGGCGCCCTGCCCGGCGAGAAGCATGCTTCGAGCGGGACCGATGGCGGAGAGTCCGCCTCGGATCGGCTGGGGGCGCGGCTGGCGGCACTGTCGCCCCGGACGCGGAGCCAGCTTGGGCTGGACGAATCGGTGTCCGGTGCCGTGATCACCTCGGTCGACGACGACGGTGCCGCCGCCGCTGCCGGGCTTCGGCCGGGCGACGTGATCGTCCAGGTCGGCAGCGAGCCGGTCGCTGGACCCGGCGAGCTGACGAAGGCACTCGAACTGGTCGAGACCCCCTCTGCGCTGCTGCTGGTGAACCGGCGCGGCGACCAGTTGTTCCTGGGCGTGAAGCTGGCTGCCTGACGGGGTGCCCTCCCCCCGTTTCGGGCCCGCCGTGGCGGCCCG
>DATHZU010000257.1:0-11510 GCA_035458445.1 Thermohalobaculum sp.
CCCTGCGGGCGTCCTTGATCGCGGCCTTCAGGCCTGCGTTGACCTTGGGATCGAAGGCATCCCCCTCGGCACCATCCCAAGCGCGGATGGCGGCGAAAAGCGCGTTCAGCATCTTCTCGTGAAGCTTCGAGCCGGCGACCAGCGAGGCTACCTTCTGCTCCTCCTTGACCTTCCAGTTGATGAAGGCCTCGATGTCCGGGTGATCCATGTCGCAGATCACCATCTTGGCGGCGCGGCGCGTGGTGCCGCCCGACTTGATGGCCCCCGCCGCGCGGTCGCCGATCTTCAGGAAGCTCATCAGCCCGGACGACTTGCCGCCGCCGCCCAGCGATTCGTTCTCGGCGCGCAGCAGCGAGAAGTTGGTGCCAGTGCCCGAGCCGTATTTGAACAGCCGCGCCTCGCGGGTCCACAGGTCCATGATGCCGCCGTCGTTCACCAGGTCGTCGGCGACCGACTGGATGAAGCATGCATGGGGCTGCGGGTGCTCGTAGGCCGACTGCGACTTGACCAACTCGCCGCTTTCGAAATCGACATAGTAGTGACCCTGGCTGGGACCATCGATGCCATAGGCCCAGTGCAGGCCGGTGTTGAACCACTGTGGGCTATTCGGCGCGGCCATCTGGCGCGCCAGCATGTAGCGCATCTCGTCGAGATAGGCCTGTGCGTCGGCCTCGGTGCTGAAGTAGCCGCCCTTCCAGCCCCAATAGGCCCAGGCGCCCGCCAGCCGGTCGAAGACCTGCTGTGCCGAGGCCTCGCCGCCGTAGCGCTGATCCTCGGGCAGTTTCGCGAGGGCCTTCTTGTCCGGCTCGGACCGCCACAGGAATTCCGGGACACCCTTCTCGCGCACCTTCTTCAGCTTCGCCGCGACCCCGGCCTTGCGGAAATACTTCTGCGCCAGCACGTCGGCGGCGACCTGGCTCCAGGCCTGGGGAACGTCGAAGGAGTCGAGGCGGAACACCACCGAACCGTCGGGATTGCGGATCTCGGACGTCGCCTGCCGGAAGGCGATGGCGGCGTAGGGCGAGGCGCCCGCTTCGGTAAACCTGCGTTGGATCTGCATCTTCAGTGTCCCTCGTTCCCGCGCCGTCGACGGCGACTCGTTCCCCCACCGGCGGGCAAGCTCCGCCGGTCCGGAGGAGAGCTCCCTCCGGTAATGACATTGGCTTCTTCGATTCCTGGGTGGCTAAGCCTGTCCCTGTTTTCGCCGCGCTGCCACACTAGATGTTGTGGTTCTCGCCGCGGCAGACACCACTTTATGACAGACTCGCGTCAGGTCAACGAAAAAAATAGCGAGTCGAACAAGATTTTGTGGTTGACTCGGGTTTAGACGCCATAGCTAGTAAGAACGAACAGGGAACGCAATTCCCGATGCGCCACGCCGAAGCGGGTTCAGCCGTTGGCCTCGCCGGCCCGTGCCTCCAGCAAGGCGCGCAGATCGCGGGCGACCCGGGCGCCGACGACAGCGGCGCTGTAATGCGCCTCGACCCGGGCGCGGCCAGCGAGGCCCATGCGGCGGCGCAGATCCGGATCCGCCAGCAGCTTGCGCAGCGGCGGCGCCCAGTCGCCGCCGGGAGCGACCACGAAACCGGTCTCGCCGTCCAGCACCACCTCGCGGTTCACGCCCACGTCGCTGACGACGGCCGGCGATCCGGCAGCCTGGTACTGGATCGCCTTGAGGGCGCATTTGCCGCGCGCCCATGGCGAATCGAACAGCGGCATCAGACCGATGTCGATCTGCCGGACCAGGGTGGTCTCGGTTGCCGCCGTCCAGGGCACACAGCGCCCCTCGATTCCGTGCCTTGCCAGATCGACCTCGGCGCCAATCACCAGCATGGTGAATGGAACCTCGCGTTGCAGCGCCGCCAGCTCAGGCAGAATGGCTTCGACATACAGAGCGGTCGAGGGACTGCCTGTCCATCCGATCACCGGCGGGGCGGCGTTGTCGGGGTGGTCGCGCAGGCGCATCTTGTCGGTATCTTCGGTGGTCGGCCAAAGGACCGCGTTGCGGTTGAACCGCGCCATGTGGTCTCGCAGGACCGGGCATCCTGCCCCGACCATCACCGCGCGCCGGGCGATGTAGCCAACGCGCCAGTCGCAACGGGCGAGACGGCGCCAGAAATTGCCGCCGTCCTCGGGTGGCAGGTAAATCGCGTCATCCAAGTCGTAGACGATGGGGGGTCCGGTCATCGACAGGATCGCCTCGGCGACCGGCGGGCCGGAGAGTGCGGCATTGCGAAAGACGATCACGAGGTCGGACCGCCGCGCCGCGCGCAGTACACCGACGAGCCAGATTGGATACCGCATTGCGAAAAGGATCGCCGCCAACAGAGGAGCACCGCGCCTTCGGGCGGCACCAATGGATGGGGTCGAGAATGTCAGCAGTTCGACCGTCAGACCGTCCGCCACCAAATGGGGGAGCCACTGCTCCCAGCGGAACCGCTGACCGGGCGCCCGATCGAGCTCATACGGGAGGAGCACCGAAATTCGGTAATTCGTCATGACGATGACCGACCTTTAGGACTGTCCGATGCAGCCGCCGAAGGTTGCACAATTCGCGCATCAAGCACGTTTGTTGCGCTCGAAATCGGCTGCACATCGCTTTCTGGCCGACTGATTGTCATGTTTGGGGGCGATTGCAGCACAAGGACCATCAAAGCGGCCGGGGGGTTTTTACCCCGGTCACGCACCAGTAGGGCTTTCCGCTGCTGAACGTGATGTCCTCGAAGCCCGCCTTTGTCAACATTGTCCGAATCTCTTGCTGAGTGAACCGCCGCTCGAGCGACGTGCCGAAACGGTCGAGCGCGTCAGTCTTCATGGTGTAGAAGCTCTTGTGCCGGTAATAACTCAGTGGAAAATTGGTTACGTCCGCTCCAAGACGCTCGATCAATTTGCTGGCCTGCGACAAGGGATAATAGACTAGCCCGGCAATCAGCACCGTCGCGGCAATCTTCATCCGGTGTGGCAAGCGGCAGACCAGAAGCCTGATCGCTGATGAAGCGTGCCACAATGCCCGGAACCAGAACGGCTGATTTTCAAGACTGTAGTAGATATAGGCAAGCATCCTTCCGCCAGCCTTCAGTTTCGAGGCGCAGGCATTTATGCCGGCCTGAGTGTCTGGAAGGTGATGCAGGACCCCGAGGCAATAGATGAAGTCCAGCGATCCGTCCGGGATCGGCATCGACTCCAGTTCGCTCCGCACGAAAACGATGTTGTGCGCCGAAGCGAGGTTGCGTTTGGCGACCTCGATCGCGGACGAAGGCTCAAGACAATAAAGCGTTGCGACGTGGGGGTGAAACAGTTTCGCCCACCTGCCCGAGCCACAACCGATATCCGCGGCAATACAATCCGGTGGCAGCGCCTTCAGATCGATAATACGAAAGTAATCATCGAATGAAGACCGCAGCTCCTCGGCAGGAACTTCGTCCTGGGAGTAAGTTGTCCACTCATCGCCAAAATCCCTGATTACCTTCTCGGCGTGACCCGGCATTCAAGCTCTCCGTATGGCGCGATGCCGCCGAGGCGGCCAGACGTCCCGAACCCGCGATTTTGCCGCCAGATCCAGGGACGCTGCCGGGAGCCCAGCGGAACCGGAAACAAAGATTCTCATCTCCGCCATGAGCGGATAAACCTCGTTTTCTGGGTCCCGTTCCCAGCGCGGAGGCTATACAAATCTGCCCGCAGTTCAAGGCTGGTCGGGGCAACCCGCGGCAATCCATGTCGCCAGCGATTCCATCAGGGCCGGGTCCGAGCCGGGCCCGGCAGGACCGCTCGGGTAACCCCGTGCCTCGAGCAGTTCGCGGGTCAGGCCGGCGCCGTCGGGATTGAGGCCGGTCCAGACCTGCCAATCGACTTCCGCCGCCTCTGGCTGACCACCCAGGCAATGTGCCATGGCGCGGTCGCGATAGGCGTTGGGGTCGGCGTTCACGGTGGCAGGGTTCGTCAGAACGGCGTCAAAATCCGCGACGGCGCCTGGAAGATCGCCAAGCCGCGTGCGCAACCGCCCGCGCGCCAGCCGCACCGGCACCGAATCGGGGCGCCTCAGCAACGCCAACCCGTATTCGCGCTGCGCCGCCCGGTCGTCACCCATGGCTTCGTAGAGCCTCCCGCGGCCAAGCCGGACCTCCGGGTTTTCCGAATCGAGCGCCGCCGCCGCCTTGAAATCCGTCATCGCCCGCGCGTGGTCGCCGAGTTCGGTATTGGCCATGCCGCGCCGAACCAGGAAACCCGACAGCCGCTGCGGCGGAAAGCGCCCCAGATTGATCGACTCGGCGCAGGCCTGCGCCACGACCTCCGGGGGGCCATCTCCTTCGCAGAGCCTTGCCAGACCGGGGTACGGGGTCCCTGCCGAAAGCTCACCATCGTCGCCCACGAGCCAGTCGTCATAGCCGAGCGCCGCCCGGTAATCGGCCAGCGCGCCGGCAAGATCGCCCGCCGATTCCAGCGCCTCGGCCAGCCGCAGGTGGGTCTCGGCCTGCTGCCGGTCGATGTTGGCGGGAGGGCGCGCGGCCGGCACCGGCGCGGGCGCCGCATCAGCGGCCCCGGGCGCAGCTTCGGCGGCGGGCGCCGCCTGCCCGGCGGCGGCGTCGGGCGGCGTCTCGTGACGGCAACCCGCCGCCAGCGCGATCAATCCCCAGGCCAACACCGCCGCAAGCGCATTGCGGCAACCGGTCAAGCGGGATTCCTTGCCGAAATCACCCACGAGCTGGATCCCATATAGACGCCGTCATCGGTGACATGGGGAGTCAACAGCGCAGTCAGGTCGGCAACCAGCGCATCATGCTTGGCCGCCGCCTTGTCGCCGGCCTCGCGGTAGACCTCGCCCGCGGGGCCGAGGGCGAGCTGGAAGCCGATTGCATCCTGAATTGAATCCCCCATCCGGACCGGCGCGTCCACCCGTTCGAAGACGATATCCGTGTATCCGGCAGCCTTCATCTGGGCGGTGACGAGTTCCTGGTCCGCCATCGAGAAGGGGCCCGGCCCGCAGGTGCGCGCATCCGCGCCGGGCTGCGGCAGGTGTTTCAGCGCGATCGCCTTGGCGGCGCCCAGCCAGGGATTGTCGGCCATGTCGCGCCAGACGATCATGGTGAAGCGGCCACCGGGCTTCAGCGCCCGGCGCATGTTCTTCATCGCCGCCACCGGGTTCTCGAAGAACATGGTGCCGAAGCGCGAGAAGATCAGGTCGTATTCGGGCCTGAAGGAATGAAACTGAACATCCGCGTCGATGAAATCGACATTGGTCACGCCCTGTTCGGCGGCGTCCCTGCGGCCGTATTCCAGGAAGGCGTCGCAGCAGTCGAGCGCGTCCACATGGCCCTTCGGCCCGACCCGCCTTGCCAGCATGATCGCCGTGTCGCCGAAACCGGCGCCTGCATCAAGGACCCGCTCGCCGGGATTGACTTCCAGCTTGGGGAAGATCGCGGCGCTGTGCTTGCCCAGCCCGCCGACCAGCACATGCTTGTACTTGACGAACTTGGGGACGAGCACCTCGTTCCAGAACTGGACGAACTCGGATTGCGGTGCGGCTGCGGTCTCGGTCATGGGGTTGCTCCCGGTCTGCGCATCGGCGGCTGAGGAAGATTAACAGAACATCTCCGGGCACGGAATGCCCGGCGCCGGATCAGCCCAGCTTCGAGGAGATCACGCCGGTATTGAAGCCGCCCCAGCGCAGCTCGCCCCACAGGCGCTGGTATTCGATCTTGGGGCAGTGGTTCATGATGACCGTCACCCCTTTCGCCTCCGCCCGGGCGGCGGCGGCGTGGTCGATCACGCCGATCTGCATCCAGATGGTCTGCAGCCCGCGGTCCAGCAGCGCCTCCAGCGCCTCGTCGACCACCGCGCCCGCCTCCTCGGCCCGGCGGAAGATGTCGACCATGTGGATGTCGCCATACGAGGCTGGAATCGCCGACAGTTTCTCGATCACCGTCTCGCCGAATGCCTCGGCGCCCGCGTAGCGCGGGTTCACCGGGATCACCTGGTAGCCCTTCAGCTTGAGGTAACGCGCGACGTAGAACGAGGGCCGGACCTCGTTCAGCGACACGCCCACCGCGGCGATGGTGCGGGTACGCTCGAGAATGGCGCGGATGTGCTGATGGCTGTAGCTCGGTGTCTCCATGCCGCGTTTCTGGCACGGCCAGCGCGGATGCGCGAGTGCGAATGAGCCGGTGCGGGCGCACTCGGGCAAAAAAAGTCCGCCGGGGTTTCCATTTCGGGAAGTCGACCGGCGGACTTGAAGTCGGAACGAGGGACAGTGAGTGTCGAGGCGGGTCGTTCAAAACCGCCTCACAATCTTAATATGGGCTTTTTGTTTCGATTCTGTAACCCTCTGTCGCAATATCGTGACCAAAAATCTTGATCGCAGGCGAATATTAGCGCTTTAGCCGCGCTGAGACGCAGCATATAGGGCCACGGCGGCGGCATTCGAGACGTTCAGCGAGCCGAACTCGGAGGCTGCGCCGATCCGCGCCAGCCCATGACACAACTCTCGCGTGCGCTGGCGCAGCCCGTACCCCTCAGAGCCGAGAATCAGTCCCAGGGGCTGGCCCGACGTGGCGGCCGCGGCCGGGCCGATCAGTTCCTCCGCCGTGCCGTCCAGACCGATCAGGGTATAGCCGAGCTTCGTCAGTTCCTGCATGGCGTCTCCCAGATTGCGCACCCGCAGATAGGGCTGGCGTTCCAGCGCACCGCTGGCCGACTTGGCCAGCGCTCCGGTCTCGGGCGCCGCGTGGTGGCGGGGCGCGATCACCGCCCGGGCGCCGAAGACCTCGGCCGAGCGCAGGATCGCGCCCACATTATGGGGGTCGGTCACCCGGTCGAGCAGCACCACCACCGGTGCGGGTTCGGCCCGGCTGGGGGCGCAGCGGCTGTCGAGCCCGCCCCAGTCCAGCGGCTCGGCCTCCAGCGCCGCGCCCTGGTGGACCGACTGCGGATCCAGAGGAGCGGTGAACCTGCGCGGATCCGCGATCTCCGGGTCCAGGCCCGAGGCGGCGATCGATTCGGCCAGCTTCGCCGCCGCGTTCGGGGTGACGATCAGCCGGCGGCAGCGCCGGCGGGTGTTGACCAACGCATCGCGGACCGCGTGCAGGCCAAAGAGCCAGATCGTGTCGCTGCCGCCCTCGCCGGATCGCCGGGCGCGGTCGCGCTCGATCGCCCATCTGGGCTTTGCGGGTCGGGGTTTGCGGGCGGGCGTCTCGGGCATTCTGGCTTTCCTTGCGGCGGCGCGCGAGATTAGGCTTTGCCGCAGGCGGACGAAAGGGGCGTTATGGCCAAGCACGAAATTCGGGCGGCTGACCCCGGTGACCTGGTGGCGGTGCGCGCCATCGCCCGGGCTGCCTATGCGCCTTACGTGCCCCGGATCGGGCGCGAGCCGGCACCGATGGTGGCGGATTTCGGGGCATCGCTGGCGGCCGGGCACCTTTGGGTGGCAGGCGACCCCGTGACCGGCTTCGTCGTGGCCTATCCGCGCGGCGATCACTGGCATCTGGAGAACGTCGCGGTCGCCCCGGAGGCTCAGGGGACCGGGCTCGGCCGGACCCTGGTCGCCCATGTCGAGGCCATGGCCCGGGCCTCGGGCGCGGCGGCGGTCGAGCTTTACACCAATGTGAAGATGACCGAGAATCAGGCGCTTTACCCCAGGCTCGGATACGCCGAGACACGGCGCGCCGCGCAGGACGGTTTCGAGAGGGTCTTCTACCGCAAGGCGCTGTCACAGAATGCCGGGGATTGACTGTTGACAGCACCGGGGGCCGGAGCCTACATGCCTGTCACTCGGCTAGGGGGATGCGCTGCAAGGTGCGGCAGCGGACTGTAAATCCGCCGGGGAGACCCATGCCTGGTTCGATTCCAGGATCCCCCACCACCCGCCCGGTCGTGCACCGGCGTCTCTCGCCATTTTCGACAATCCTGACACGGATGGCCGCAAGGTGTTGCCGCTGGGCGCCTTGACCAGCCCGCCGATTTCGAACGTTGTCCAGAAGAAGATCGGGGAACGAGAGGGGCAGCGCGGCAGGTTGCGGCGTGCGCAAGCGGGTTGCGCGCGCCTTGAGGCGTGTCAAAGCGTCTTCAGATATTCCAGCAGGGCGTCCATCTTTTCCGGGTCCGCCGCCAGCGCCGCGTTGCCGTAGATCGGTCCGTCGTGGCCGGTGTTCCGATTGCCGTCCATGGTGGTATCGAGCGTCGACGCGCCCTCGTTCCTGAAGCCGATATCGGCGGGGTCGAATTCGCGCGTGCCCACTCTGAAGGAGGTCTCGCGCTGGTTCGCCGGCAGCAGCAACTCGCGCATCGTGCGTACCGATCCGTTGTGCAGGTAGGGCGCGGTTGCCCAGATGCCGTTCAGCGGACGCGCCTTGTAGCATTCGAGGACGCCCTTCGGGAAACAGACCTTCTTGGACTGGTCCAGCTCGGGCTCCGGGATATCGCGGCCGATATCCTTGAGGTACTTGCGGATCTTGGCCTTCTCGCCGATCGATCCCATTCCGGCCAGGCGCTTCTCGGCCTTCTGCAGGAGCTCGACGACCTTCGGCGGCTGGCCGACCTTGATCGCGCGCACCGTTTCCTTCGGTTCGTCGAACAGCAGCCGGGTGATCGCGCCGATCACGGCATAGCCGAGGATCTGTGCGTTCATCGTGTTGCGCTGATCCCCGCCCTCGAACCGCTTGAACTTGCTCAGGACGCCCCAGTAGCGGGTGAACCGGTCCGTCAGCCGGGGGGCCGTGGAGAGCCGCTTCAGGAAGTTCTCCGCCATCTTGATGTCGGTGCCAAGCGCGTTGGCGTCGTTCGGGTTCTTCGGGTTCTTGACCGGAAACATCCGGGCAGTGATGCGCCGGTCGCGGTCGGCGCGATCGATCCTTTCGTGGCATTTGACGCAGAATTCATCGTAGACCGCGCGGCCTTCCTCGGCCTTGGCCTGATCGATTTCCGGCAGCCCAGTATCGCTCCACAAAGGCGACTGCAACTCCCACGCCAGTTCCTCCAACCGAGCCAGGCTTGCGACGTTGACCGATGTGGCGTGGCCGGACCGGCTTAACCGGCGGGTGTTGAGTTCCAGGGCGCCGAAGACCCCCAGAACTTCGCCGACATTGCGGCCCAGCGCGCCGGGGCCGGCATTGGTGACGCTGCCGTTCCACTGGACCTTGTCATGCTGCGGGGTGTCCCAGATGAAGGGATAACTGACCGGTGCATCGGCAACCGCTTTGTTGTCGGGCCGTCCGAGGCCGGTCGTTGCGACCGCATTGAAGATGGCACCGATCGCGTCGAGCCGGGCATGGCCATAGGGGCTGGTTCCCTTGTTGAGCTCGACCCATTCGTCCCGGATCGCGGTCATCGTTTCCAGTTGGCGGCGCAGCTCGCCGCTATCGCTCGTGCCGCCATTGTCGCGCGCCTGGCTGTCGGCGATCACCGCCGCGGCGAAGCGCCCGAACTTGGCATCGTCAGCCAGCGTCGCCTTCATCGCGACGACCAGGTCCGCGACGAAGGTCTCGAAGTCGGCCATCGCCGGCGCGCCGTCGATCAGGTACTTGGCGCCGTTGAACTCGACCTGGCCGGTGTGACAGGCGGCACAGGTCATTCCGAGCCAGTCCTCGGATATCTTGCCATAGGCCTTGTTGGCCTTGGCGTTGCCCTTGGTAAAGCCGATCGGCAGGCCGTCCGGGTTCAGCGTCGTCGGCTTCTGCGGCAAGTACCGGTAGCGGTCCATGTTGGCGGGATCGCTGAACCGCGCTGCGCTGTCCGCCTGCTCGAGGTGCAGGAACCAGACATAGGGGATGACCTGCGAGCCCTGATCGGTGAACCAGAACTCCTGGCGCTGGGTGCAATCCCAGTTCTGCGCCACGACGACCTCGCCGGCGAAGGCTCCGTCGAAGGGACCCGCGTTGCACCCCTGCGCCTGGGATTCCTGCGGATTTCCCGCCAAGGCGGCGAAGACCAAGGCCCCGGTACCGATCAAAGCTCGCTGCATCGTTCCATCTCCCATTCGTGATTCGGTGCGCCAGTCATAGTCGTCGGCTGTCACGTGCCTCCGGCGCCGCGATGTTCGGCCGAGCTGGAATAGACCTGCTGACGCATTCGGTTGATTCCGCCAAGCGGCTTGTGATCGGCCAGCCCGTGCCACGGGCTGAAGGCAAGCCGCTCGCAGTGGTCGCGGACGGCGCGCGAGTTCGGAGACTGCGGCGCCCTGATGGTGATGCGCGCCACCGGCACATAGTTCGCTTCCTCATCCGGCCAGGTGGTCGTCGCGTCTTCGATGTTCAGACCCTCGTCGTCGAAGCTGCGGGTCTGGATCATGAAGTCGTACTTGATTGCCTCGGTCCCGCTCATGGACCAGGTCAGCGCCTCGGCCAGATAGTTCTCTGGCGGATTGCCCGGGGTCACCGCGTTCGGATCGAACGGCGCCTGCGCCTTGGGCGCAACCGGAGCGGCCGAGAACTTCATCACCTGACCGGGGCCGAACAGGAACGGAGCGGCGCCGAAATACTGGACCTGCATCGGATTGCGCACGGGCAGCGCGGCGATCTTCGCGGCGACCTTCGCCGATGCGATCGTGCCCATCAGATCCGCGGGCGTGAGCTTGTTCAGCAGCGGGTCCTTTGTCACGATCGATTGCAGGAACTGCCTTTTTGCCGAGATCTCGGCCGGCTCGCCGTCCTTTGGCTGGCCCAGTTGCGCCAGCACGGCGGGAATGAAATAGGGCTTCGGGTCGGCGCCCAGGGGGTCGCGCTCGAGGATGCGCTCGAGCCGCAGGTAGTCGCGCACATTCGCAAAGGCGAATTGTGGCGTGTTGATCATCAGGAAGTCCTGATTTTTCTGGCCATTGTCCCGCTCGAGCATCTTGCCCTTGACGCCCAGGACCTTGATCGCCATGCCGCGGCTGCCGTTCTGCCCGCCCTTCAGGTCATGCTCGCGCAAAACCGAGGCGTTCGAGAACCGAATCCACGCTGAATAGGTCTTGCCGGGATGCGCGAACAGCCCGACCCGGTACTTCTTGTCGATGTCCTCCCTGACGGCGAATTCCGCCTCGACACAGCCATGGGACTTCGGATGAACGCCGCGCAGCACGCGGCCGTTCTGGCTCGCGTCGTTCTTGGCCCTGGCGTCCTGGAGTTTCGTCGTAAGCGTTGCAAGCTCCTCGATCTCGCCGGCCTCGCCGGGGGGGACGGTCTCGGGTGTTGCGTGGGGGTGATCTTGTTGCGCCATGGCTCAAAACTCCAAGAATTTCCGTTGTGGCAATGTTGGCGAGCGCGATCCGGATGCCTCGCGCGACACCAAATGCAACGCCGAGAATATTCGGCCCGTTCCTCGCAGGATGTGCAGTTTGTCACAACGCCACCCGTGCGCGCGGCGGCGCTTCGCCCAGGCAGCACCATCGGGCCGTTTCAGTCGATCAGAATCGATACCCGGCGGTTCTGCTTGCCTTTCTTCTCGATCTTGCCGAAGGCGACCCGGCCGATCTCGGAGGTCCTGCGCACATGGGTGCCGCCACAAGGCTGGAGATCGATCGTCGCTTCCCCCGCCCCGAT
>DATHZU010000258.1:0-6135 GCA_035458445.1 Thermohalobaculum sp.
GGCATCGCCCAGGCCATCGAAAAGCTGGGCCACAAGGCGGTGTTCCTGTCGGACCCCGGCTTCGTCGCGGTCTACAAGGGCTACGGCTTCGAGGCCCATCCGGTGGCCCTCAGCGAGCCGATGCCGCCCGAGGAGATGGCCAAGTTCTGGGAGAACTTCATCAACGGCCACATCCCGAATTTCCGCAAGAAGCCGATCGACCAGCTCGACAATTACGTACGTGACTGCTGGGAGGCCATCGTCGACAGCGCCAAATGGGCCGAGAAGGACCTGCCGGGCGTGCTGGCGAAGATCAAGCCCGACATGGTCTGCGTCGACAACGTGATCCTGTTCCCGGCGATCAAGCGCTACGGCAAGGAGAACGGGAAGCCCTGGGTGCGGATCATCTCGTGCTCGGAGAACGAGATCGAGGCGGATGACATCCCGCCCCACCTTTCGGGCTGTGGAGAGAAGGACACCGCCTGCCACGCCGCGTTCCGGGCGAAGTTCCACCAGGTGATCAAGCCGATCCACGACGACTACAACGCCTTCCTGAAGTCCTGCGGCGAGGCGGGCTATCCGCTGGGCCAGTTCTTCGAGGCCTCGCCGCACATGAACCTGCTGCTGTACCCCGAGCCGGTGAAGTTCGACCGGGCCGAGCCCTTGGACCCGGCGCAGTTCCAGTACCTGGAGGGCTGCGTGCGCGAGGACGAGGCCTACGAGGTGCCCAAATTCAAGGCCAACAACGACAAGCCCCTGCTCTATGTCAGCTTTGGCTCGCTGGGCGCCGGAGATACCGACCTGCTGAAGCGGATCATCGCCGCGGTCGCCAAGATGCCGGTGCGCGCGCTGGTCAACGTGGGCGACTATGCCGCGGAATATGACTCGGTACCGGACAACGTCCATATCGCGAGTTGGTACCCCCAGCCCTCGGTGATCCCTCAGGTTGACGCGGTGATCCATCACGGCGGCAACAACAGCTTCACCGAGTGCCTCTATTTCGGGAAGCCCGCGATCATCATGCCCTATGTCTGGGACGGCCACGACAACGCCACGAGGGTGCAGGAGACGGGCCACGGCTTCAAGCTCGACCGCTATGAATGGACCGATGCCGAACTCGCCGCGAAGGTCAACGCCATGCTGACCGACAAGGGCATGAAGGCGAAGCTGGCCGCGACCTCGGCCCATATGCAGTCGCGCCACGGACCGACCAAGGCCGCGAAGATCCTCGACGGGCTGCTGGGCTGAGCCATGGCCGCGAACCTTGAATCCAGCGCGCCCCACATCCATCACGCCTCGACCTGGGCCGAGGACATGGTCGACTGGGGCGGGCATCTCGAGCCGGTCGACGGCCGCTCGACCAATCGCGGGCGCCTGCTCTGGAAGGGCGCCGAGGACGGCCTGCCCGAGGCCGGGGTCTGGGAATGCACGCCCGGCAGCTGGCGGCTGGTGCTGCCGCGCGACGAGCTCTGCCACTTTACCTCCGGCCGCGCCGCATACCGCCGCGATGACGGCGAGACAGTCGAGGTAGGCCCGGGCACGGTCGTTCATTTCCGCGAAGGGTGGACCGGAGAGGTCGAGGTCTTCGAGACGATCCGAAGCATCTACATGCTGCGATGAAGGGAGAGGCGATGAAACCCGCCGAGAAGCCGATCCTGAACCCGACCCCGGTGCTGCGCGACCCGATTGGGATAACGGACCTCGTGGACTGGGGTCCGGTCCCCACCATGATCGAGGGCCAGAGCCGCACCTCGGGCGTGCTCCTGCACAAGGGGCAGGACGGCAGCCCGGAATCCGGCATCTGGGTCTGCACGCCCGGGTTCTGGGACTGCCACGTGACCCGCGACGAGCTCTGCCATTTTCTCGAGGGCCACTGCACCTACATCCACGAATCCGGCGAGGTGATCGAGATCGGCCCCGATACGGCCGCCTTCTTCCCCGAAGGCTGGAAGGGCACCTGCCGGGTCCACGAGACGGTGCGCAAGGTCTACATGATCCGCTAGGAGCTGCGATGAGCCGCTTCGATCCCTTCGCTTCCGAGGTCTTCCGGGCGTCCGTCACCAATGTCCGGAAGGCGTGTGGTTTCAACCGATCGCCGCGACACATTGTGCGAGGCGCCCGCACCGGCGCGGCGGCGAGGGCAGCAGACGCTTTTTGCATGACACCGCCTGCCGCGCCCGCCTAAACCTATCGGCGGAGGCCCGACCCATGATCACCCGCGACCGCGCCTATTTCCTGCTGCTGAATCTCGGCCATTTCCTGGATCATCTCTTCACGCTGGTCTTTGCCAGCGTGGCTGCGCTGGCGCTGATCCGCGAGTGGGGGATGGGCTACGGGGCGCTCCTGGCCTATGCGACGCCCGGGTTCTTCGCCTTCGGGGTGTTCGCGCTACCCGCGGGATGGCTCGCCGACCGGTGGACGCGGGACGGGATGATGGCGGTGTTCTTCGTCGGCATCGGGCTGGCCTCGATTGCCACCTCCTACGCCCAGACGCCGCTGCAGATCGGGGTGGGGCTGTTCGTCATCGGCATGTTCGCGGCGATCTATCACCCTGTGGGGCTGGCCATCGTGACGATGAAATGGCGCAACACCGGCATGCGGATCGCGATAAACGGGGTCTGGGGCAACCTGGGCGTCGCCAGCGCCGCGCTGATCACCGGCTATCTTATCGACCATGGCGGCTGGCGGCTGGCCTTCGTGCTGCCGGGCGTGGTCTGCGTGGCGCTGGGGGGCGTCTATACCTGGCTGCGCTGGGACTCGATCCGCGAGGAGCGCGCCGCGCCGAAGCCGAAGGCGGCGGGCACCGGGTTCGCTCCGGCCGACCGGCGGCTGCTGGTCCGGGTCTCGGGGATCGTGTTCCTGACCACGGCGGTCTCGTCGATCATCTTCCAGTCCACCACCTTCGCGCTGCCGAAGATCTTCGACGAGCGGCTGCAGGGGTTAGCCGCGAGCCTGGCCGACAGCTTCGCCCTGACCGGCGAGGACGACGTGGCGACGATGATCGGCTCGATGGCCTTCCTGGTGTTCGCGGTGGCCTCGGCGGCGCAGCTGGTGGTGGGGCTGTCGCTCGACCGCTTCGGCCCGCGCCGGGTGTTCATGGCGGCGGCGGCGATCCAGATCCTGTTCTTCGGGCTGATGCCGGGGCTGACCGGCGGGGTGGCGCTGGCGGTGGCGCTGGGCTTCATGCTGGGGGCCTTCGGGCAGATCCCGATCAACGACTACATGATCGGCAAGATGGCCAGTGGGCCGTTCCGGGCGCGGGTCTACGGCATCCGCTACGTGGTCAGCTTCTCGGTGCTGGCGCTGGCGTTGCCGCTGATCGGCTTCGTCTACGAAAACTGGGGCTTCGACACCCTGTTCCGCATCCTGGCCGGGACGGCGCTGGTGATCCTGATCGCGGTGGCCTGCCTGCCGAAGCGGATGCCGGAGCCGGCGGCGGCGTGAGGGGGCGGCCCCAGGCGCAGGAAGACCGGGTTTGCCACTTGCCTCGATCCCGACAGACGCTAGTCTGCGCCGCGATTCACGGAAGGACCGCCCATGACCGACGACACCAAGGCCGGCCAGGCCGAACTCTACGCGCTGCTGGAGGCCAATGGCATCGCCTATGCGCACCACACCCATCCAGCCCTGTTCACCGTGGCGGACAGCCAGGCGCTGCGGGGCGAACTGCCGGGCGGGCATGTGAAGAACATGTTCATGAAGGATAAGAAGGGGGCGATCTGGCTGGCCACCTGCCTGGAGGACCGGCAGATCCGCATCCGCGATCTGGAAAGGGAAGTGGGCGCGAAGAACTTCTCGTTCGGCAGGGAGGAGCTGCTGTGGGAGGTGCTGGGGGTGCGCCCCGGCGCGGTCACCCCCTTCGGGCTGATCAACGACACCGGGCACCGGGTCAACGTGGCGCTGGACGCCCAGATGCTGGAGCGCGATCCGCTGAACTTCCATCCGCTGGTCAACGACGCGACCACCACGGTCTCGAAGGACGGGTTCCTGAAGTTCCTGCAGCTGACCGGGCATGCGCCGGTGATCGTCGATTTCGACCGGCTGGAGGCGATGGAGCGCGCGCGGCAGGAAGCGGGATAAGTCCCGCAAACGATTGCCGCCGGGCCCGCAAGGCCCTATGTGGAGGGTCACGCCCATGTCGATCGAGGATTGCAGATGAACGAGCTGAACCTGGCTGCCGCTCCGGCCGCCGGCGACCTGATCAAGGAAGCGACCGACGCCAGCTTCATGAAGGACGTGATCGAGGCCTCGAAGGAGGTGCCGGTGATCGTCGATTTCTGGGCGCCCTGGTGCGGCCCCTGCAAGCAGTTGGGCCCCGTGCTGGAGCAGGCCGTCAAGGACGCCAGGGGCGCCGTGAAGATGGTCAAGGTCAATGTGGACCAGAACCAGATGGTCGCCGGGCAGTTGCGGGTGCAGTCGATCCCGGCGGTCTTCGCCTTCTCCGGCGGACAGCCGGTCGACGGTTTCATGGGGGCGCTGCCCGCCTCGGAGATCAAGGCCTTCGTCAAGAAGCTGGTCGAGATGAGCGGCGGCGCGGGCGACGGGCTGGACGAGGCGCTGGACCAGGCGGACGAGTTGCTGGAGAGCGGCGCCGCCGCCGATGCGGCCGAGATCTTCGCCGCGGTGCTGGGCGAGGAACCGGCCAATGCCCGGGCGCTGGGCGGCATGGCCCGCGCCGAGCTGGCTGCCGGGAATGTCGAGCGCGCCAAGCAGATGCTGGCGATGGCCCCGCCCGAGATCGCCGACGACCCGGCCATCGCCGCGGCGCGTTCGGCGGTGGAACTGGCGGAGCTGACCAAGGACACCGGCGAGACCGCCGAGCTGGAGGCGCGGCTGGAGGCCGATCCGAACGACCACCAGGCCCGCTTCGACCTGGCGCTGG
Organism: Thermohalobaculum sp.; assembly: GCA_035458445.1. Taxonomy (GTDB): domain Bacteria; phylum Pseudomonadota; class Alphaproteobacteria; order Rhodobacterales; family Rhodobacteraceae; genus Thermohalobaculum. The sequence goes on from DATHZU010000258.1 coordinate 4,862, forward strand.
CGCTGCTGGCGGCCAAGGACCGCGACGCCGCCGTCGAGGCGCTGCTCGAGCTGTTCCGCCGCGACCGCGAGTGGAACGAGGGCGCCGCCAAGACGCAGCTGTTCAAGATGTTCGAGAGCTTCGGCCCCAGGGATCCGCTGACGCTGAAGGGCCGGCGGCGGTTGTCCTCGATGATCTTCTCCTGAAGGAGGCTTGATGACCCGGCGCTTCGCCCTCGCGGACCTGCCCGACGTCATCCCGGTATTCCCGCTGCCGGGCGCCCTGCTCCTGCCCCGCGCCCGTTTGCCGCTGAACATCTTCGAGCCGCGCTACCTGGCGATGCTGGACGATTCGCTGAAATCGGACCACCGGCTGATCGGCATGGTGCAGCCGTTCGAGGACAAGGCGGCGTCGCCGAAGCTGCACCGGATCGGCTGTGCCGGGCGGGTGACCTCGCTGAGCGAGACCGAGGACGGGCGGTATCTCATCGCGCTGACCGGGGTCTCGCGGTTCCGCATCGCCGAGGAGACGGAGGGTTTCACCCCCTACCGCAGGGTCCGCGCCGAATGGGCCGACTTCCACGCCGACCTGACGCCGCTGCAGAGCGAGACCGAGTTCTGCCGGCGCGAGTTCCTGGGCGTGCTGAAGCGGTATTTCGACGCCGTGCGGCTGTCGTCGGACTGGGACTCGCTCAGCGAGGCGGAGCCCGAGCTGTTGATCAACTCGCTCAGCATGATGTGCCCGTTCTCGGTCGAGGAGAAGCAGGCGCTGCTGGAGGCGCCCTGCCTGACCGACCGGACCGGCACGCTGATGGCGCTGATGCGGTTCGCCATCGCCTCGGGCGGCGGCGCCGATGACGGGAGGGTGCAGTGAGATGAGCGACCCGCATGATCCCACCCGGCAGGAGGCCTCGGCGACCGGCCCGAAGCTGCTGGAATCGCTGGTCTGCCCGGCCACCGGCGGACGGCTGGAATACGACGCCGAGAAGGGCGAGCTGATCTCGCGGACCGCGATGCTGGCCTATCCGATCCGATCCGGCATCCCGATCATGCTGATCGACGAGGCGCGCAAGATCGAGGGGTAGACCCGGGCCGGGAGGTGGCCCGGGTCCGGGCTGCAATCGGCCATTAATCTGGATCAATGCGCGCGGCGGGCGCGGGTGCTATGTGGCGCCTACCAGCTCCGGCAAACTCCGCCCCGCCACCGGCGGGGGCGGAGGGATTGCATTTGCAAGACACCGGGGACTGGCCAACAAGAAAAGGAGTATTGCCATGACGTGGACCCGGACCCTGCAC
>DATHZU010000259.1:0-2930 GCA_035458445.1 Thermohalobaculum sp.
GGTTTCTTGCCACCCCAAGTGGCGGATTGGAAGTTACCCACGGGCCAGACATTTTGAGGGGCTCGTGGAAACTGACAGGCCCGAATACGATAAGCAGGACGTTTCGCGACCTCACATTTGTTGGAACGGATACGAATACCATTCGCCTGAATCCCGGGGGAAAGAGTCTCGATTGGATCGGGAGATACAATAAATCCACCTGCGTGCCCGAGGACTGACGCCTGGTAGGTAATTCCAGGCGCAGTCCGGGCGTTGCGATTGGTGACCGGGCGGAGGCGAATGTAAGCCAGCTCGCGGCGCGCAGCCGCACGGTGATTCCGGGGCGAATTATTATTGCTCACGCCCGTTCGCGCGGGAGTGACCGAATGCGGGCGAAACGTGTAACCGGCGGCCGCGCCGTCCGTGCCATGATTCAGCGGTGTCCTGCTCCGCGCCGTGCGGGCAGGGATTCCGATCAACGAATCATGGAGGAGCCGATGACCCGCGCGATCCTGAGCCTGGTGGCCGCAGCCTTTCTCACCTGCGGCTGCGCCGGCCAATCCCCGTTCGAAGACCGCTCAAGCGAAGTGAAGATCAAGCACCGGACCGAAGGACGGAACTGACCGCCGCCCGCATTCCGCGAATTGAAGGGTAATGGTGCGGTCGAGAAGACTCGAACTTCCACGGGAGTTACCCCACAGCGACCTCAACGCTGCGCGTCTACCAATTCCGCCACGACCGCTCGGGATGGTTGGTGGGGCGCGATGTAGCAAAGCGTGCCGCGCTTGTGAAGCCCCGCGCTTGCAAATAATGAGGGGGCGGGAGGCGGCATGGTCGAATGGCGGATCAGCGCGGGGTTGACCCCCTATCCGGAGGCCCTGGACTGGATGGAGGCGCGCGTCGCGGCGATCCTGTCCGGCGAGGCCGACGAATGCGTCTGGCTGCTGGAGCATCCGCCGCTCTACACCGCCGGAACCAGCGCGAAACGCGCCGACCTGGTCGATCCGGACCGTTTCCCGGTCTACGAGGCGCGGCGCGGCGGCGAATACACCTATCACGGCCCCGGCCAGCGGGTCGCCTATGTGATGCTGGACCTGAACCGGCGCGGGCGCGACGTGCGCCGCTTCGTGGCGGCGCTCGAGGCCTGGGTGATCGCCACGCTGGACAGTTTCCAGGTGAAGGGCGAGCGGCGCGAGGGGCGGGTCGGCGTCTGGGTGCAGCGCCCGGACAAGCCGCCCGGTCCCGGCGGCGAGCCGGCCGAGGACAAGATCGCCGCCATCGGCGTGCGGCTGCGCCGCTGGGTCAGCTTTCACGGAGTCTCGATCAATGTTGACCCGGAGTTGAGCCATTACGCGGGTATCGTGCCGTGTGGAATCGCCGAGCACGGCGTGACCAGCCTGGTCGACCTGGGGCTTCCGGTGACGATGGAGGATCTGGATCTGGCGCTGCGCGGCAGCTTCGACCGGACGCTGGGTGCGTTGTAGCCCTGCGGGCGGTGCAATCGAGCGGAATCGGGGGAGAAGCCGAAATGACCATTCGCAATGTGCTCTTGGCGGGCGCAGTCTGCCTCGCGGCTGGCGGTACCGCCTTGGCGGACGGGGATGCCGCCAAGGGCGAGAAGGTGTTTCGCAAGTGCAAGGCCTGCCACACCGTCGAGGAGGGCAAGAACCGGGTCGGCCCAAGCCTGTTCGCGGTGGTCGGGCGGCCGGTCGCCGCGATCGGGGACTACAAGTATTCCGACGCGATGCGGGGCTTTGGCGATGGCAAGACCTGGACGCCGGAACTGCTCGACGCCTACCTCGCCAAGCCGAAGGACCTGGTTCCCGGCACCAAGATGACCTTCCAGGGTCTGAAGGCGGAGGCCGACCGGGCCGACGTGATCGCCTATCTGGCCGGGCAGGGATAGATCGGGGCCTCTGGTTGCCTGGGGGCACCCGCTGCGCGGCCGGGCCGGCTGACGGCGTTTCCGTGCGACACAAGGCGCGCGAAAAATCACCGCCGAGAGCGATTACGCCGCTTGCCGCATCGCGGCGCGCGGGCTAAACCACACCGTGAATGCTGGGTTGGAGGCCGGGCGAAGTGCGCCCTGCGTCGGTCTGGCAATGCCTGACGACGGACAGACAGGAGCGATTGACATGGCCGACGCTGCGGTTCACGCGCACGACCACGAGCACCCGGGTTTCTTCACCCGCTGGTTCTGCTCGACCAACCACAAGGACATCGGCGTCCTCTACATCTTCACGGCCTTCGTCGTGGGCTCCATCTCGGTGGCCTTCACGATGTACATGCGCCTGGAGATGATGGAGCCGGGCGTTCAGTACATGACCTTCGACGACGGTACGCCGAACGGCCATATCTGGAACGTTCTGGTCACCGGCCATGGCATCACCATGATGTTCTTCGTGGTCATCCCTGCGCTGTTCGGCGGATTTGGTAACTATTTCATGCCGTTGCACATCGGTGCGCCGGACATGGCCTTCCCGCGGATGAACAATCTCAGCTACTGGCTCTATGTCGCGGGCTCCTCGCTGGCGGTGCTGTCGCTGGTCACCCCGGGCGGCAACGGGCAGTACGGCTCGGGCGTCGGCTGGGTGCTCTACGCGCCGCTGTCGACGAAGGAGATGGGCATGTCCATGGACTTCGCCATCTTCGCCGTGCACCTGTCGGGCGCGTCGTCGATCCTGGGTGCGGTCAACATGATCACCACCTTCCTGAACATGCGCGCGCCGGGCATGACGCTGTTGAAGGTGCCGCTGTTCCCCTGGTCGATCTTCTGCACCGCCTGGATGATTCTGCTGTCGCTGCCGGTTCTGGCGGGCGCCATCACCATGCTGCTGACCGACCGCAACTTCGGCACCACCTTCTTCGACCCCGCAGGCGGCGGCGACCCGATCCTGTACCAGCACATCCTGTGGTTCTTCGGGCACCCGGAGGTCTACATGATCGTCGTG
>DATHZU010000260.1:0-3699 GCA_035458445.1 Thermohalobaculum sp.
GCCGGTCGCAGGCCTCGCGCACCCGCTGCCAGAACCCCGGCGGCGGCACGTAAGGCACAGCCCGCATCGGCTCGGCGATCACTGCGGCGACATCCCCCTCGCGCCCCAGCACGTATTCCAGCATGCCCGCGCAAGCGAGACCGCAGACCTCCGGCCCCGCATGGTTGTAGGGGCAGCGGTAGCAGGCGAAGGGCGCCACATGCTCGGCGCCCGGCAGCAAGGGCCCCGCGATATGCGAGCGGAAGGTATGCTCGCCCCCCACGCTCGCCGCCCCGAAGCCCGCCCCGTGGAAGGCATCCCAGAAGCTCACCGTCTTGAACCGCCCCGTGGCGGCCCGGGCCAGCTTCAGCGCCACCTCGACGGCGTCCGAGCCGCCGGTGGTGAACAGCATCTTGCCCAGATTGCCGGGCGCCAGCGCCGCCAGCTTCTCCGCCAGTTCCACCGCCGGCTCGCAGGTGAACCGGCGGGGCGCGAAGCTCAACTCGTCGAGCTGCGCCTTGATCGCGGCCACCAGCCGGGGATGGCCATAGCCGATATGGTGGACGGAATTGCCATGGAAATCCATGTAGCGCCGCCCGCCGGTATCCTCGATCCAGATGCCCTCGGCCCTGGCGATCCCGCTCAGCACCGGGCTGGAGAGCGACTGGTGCAGGAACACCCCCGCATCGCGCCCGACCAGCGCCCGGGTGGCGGGATCGTCATTGCGCGACCGCCAACGCGCGCGGGCGGCGGAAGTGTTGGACTCACCTTCCGTGTGTGCAGCGGCTGCCGAAGGTCTCTCCATCCGATCCAAACTCCGTAGGGTGCGCATTCATGCGCACCGCCGCCCACAGCCCGTTAACACTTTAATTCAATCTTTCCAATCGCTTGGAAATTGTCCGCATGCGGACACCGCCGTAGGGTGGGTTTCCAACCCACCAACAAAAGGCGCATGCCCGGGCCGCGCCCGGGCATTCCGCTAACCTCGTCAGCCGGGCCAGGGCAGCGAATAGGTCTTCACATTGGTGAAGAACTTCATCGCCTCCAGCACGCCTTCCTTGACGCCGTTCCCTGAGTCCTTGATCCCCCCGAAGGGCGACATCTCGATCCGGTAGCCCGGCTGCTCCCAGATGTTGCAGGTGCCCACATCCAGCCCGTTCACATAGGCGATGGCCCGGTTCAGGTCGTTGGTGCAGACCCCCGAGGACAGGCCGAACTCGGTCCCGTTCGAGATGCGCATCACCTCAGCGTCGTCATCCGGCACCCGAACGATCGGCACGATGGGACCGAAGGTCTCCTCCATCACCAGCTCGCTCCCGTGCGGCACATAGTCGACCACGATCGGCGGCAGCAGCGCGCCCTTGCGGCCCGGATCGTACAGCACCTTCGCCCCCTGCTCGGCGGCCATGTAGACCCGCTTTTCGAACAGCTCCGCCGCCTGGGCATGGATCACGCAGCCCAGCTGGGTCTGCGGGTCCTGCGGGTCGCCGAAGCGGATCGCCTTGGCCCGCTCCAGCACCATCGGCACGAATTCGTCGGCCACGCTCTCCTGCACCAGAATCCGCTTGATCGCCGTGCAGCGCTGGCCCGAGTTGCCGGTGGCGCCGGCGACCGCGATGGTGGCCGCCTTCTCCAGATCGGCGGTCTTGAGGTCGTTGCAGACGATCAGCGGGTCGTTGCCGCCAAGCTCCAGCGCGGTGCGCTTGTAGCCGGCCTTGGCGGCGATCATCTTGCCCACCGGCACGCCGCCGGTGAAGGTGATGATGTCGATGTTCGGATTGGTGATCATCTCGTCGCCGATATCCTTCGGCCAGCCGGTCACCACCTGGAACATCTCCGGCGGCAGCCCGGCCTCGTACAGGATATCCGCCAGCGCCAGCGCGGTCAGCGGCGTCAGCTCGGTCGGCTTGCAGACCACGCAGTTGTTGGTGGCGATGGCCGGCGCGATCTTGTGGCTGACCATGTTCAGCGGATGGTTGAAGGGCGTGATCGCCGAGATCGCCCGCACCGGCTCGCGCTTGGTGTAGATCTTGCGCGCCTTGCCCTGGGGGGTCAGGTCGCACGAGAAGATCTGGCTGTCGTCCAGGATCGCCATCTGCCCCGCCAGGGTGAAGACGTCATAGGCACGGCCCGTCTCGTAGAGCGCATGCTGGTGGCAGATGCCCAGCTCCAGCGTCAGCCAGTGCGCCAGCCACTCGCGCTTGTCGCGGATCAGCTCGGCGGCGCGGAACAGGATCTGCTGGCGCTCGTAGCGGGTGAATTTCGGCTTGTAGTTGGCCGCAACCTCGAACGCCTCGCGCGCATGCGAGGCGTTGCCGGCCGGCACGGTGCCGATGATCTCGTCGGTATAGGGGTAGTGGACGTTGATCACGTCGTCCGCATCCACCTTGCGCCCAGCGATCCGCATCGGTTCGTGGCGGACGGCGACCTTGGAAGGTTTCTCGTTCATGGGTCTCTCCTCAGCGCGCAGCGGCGACGGTGGCATAGTGGAAGGCATCGAAATTGCGCAGCTTGGGCGCGCCGGGCAGGTCTGCCATCTTGCGGTTCACGATGAACGGCACCGCCTGCTCGGTCAGGCCGCCATGGGAGCGCAGGGGCTCGTTCAGCGCTGCCAGGTCGTGGCGGTGGGCCGAGGTTCCGATGGTCATGTTCTCGCCCGAGACCAGCACGATGTCGCCGATCCGGTCGGCCGGCAGCTCGAAGCGCTTCACCGCCGCGGCGCGGTCGATCACCACCTCGATGCCGGGGATCGCCTTCAGGCGCGCCATGATCTCCTCGGCATCCGCGCCCTTCGGCAGATAGGCTGTGGCGAAGGACCCCAGCGCCCCATGATGCACCACGTAGGGATCGGTGATCGGCAGGATCACCCGGGCCGCCGCCTCGCCCAGCCATTCGTCCAGCAGGTCCTGCACATAGACAACCGCCGGCGAGCCGTCGGCCAGATGCTTCGGCTTCATGCCGTGATCCGCCGTCACCACGATGGCGGCACCCATGGCGTCGAGCTGGGCCAGGTACTTGTCGAACATGGCGTAGAAGGCATTCGCCTGCGGGTCGCCCGGCGCATATTTGTGCTGCACGTAGTCGGTGGTGGTCAGGTACATCACGTCCGGCTTGAACTCGTCCAGCAGCCTGACCCCGGCGGCGAAGACGAACTCGCTGAGCTCGGCCGAATAGACCTCCGGCACCGGCAGGCCGAAATGCGCCGAGGCATTGTCGATCCCGTGCTCGGCCATCGTGGTGGTGTCGGACTTCTCGGCCGAGAAACACAGCGCCCGGTCCTCGTCGAACTTCAGCCCGGCCCCCAGAAGAGCCCGCAGCTTGTCCTTGGCGGTCACCACGGCAACCCGCGCGCCCGCATCGTAGAAGGCGCTGAAGATCGTCTGCGCCCGCAGGAAGCGGACGTCGTTCATCATCACCTCGGTGCCGGTTTCCGGGTCGAACAGGTAGTTGCCGCAGATGCCATGCACCACCGGCGGCCGCCCGGTGGCGATGGAGAGGTTGTTGGGGTTGGTGAAGCTGGGGATCACCGAATGCGCGGTGCGCACCGTGCCCTTCTTCTTCACCGCCTCCAGCGCCGGCATCAGCCCGGCCTCGATGGCGGCGTCCAGATAGGCGGGCTCGCAGCCATCGAGGCAGATGGCGATGGCGCAGACCTTGGGGAAGGGATAGTCGCGGTCGTTCACCTGGACGGCGACAGGGGTATGCTGGTTCATCTGGTTT
>DATHZU010000261.1:0-8363 GCA_035458445.1 Thermohalobaculum sp.
AAGGTGGATCATGATCCACCTTACTCTGCAGCCCGCCCCAGCGGATTCCGCCTATGCGCGACTCCGCGCGCGCCGTAGGATGGGTGCCAACCCATCCCATCCCCGCCGCGAGCCGGACGCCGCCGCATGACCGATCACACCGCCAAACCCGCAGAGACCGGCACATTTCCGCGCATCTGGTTTTCGCGGATCGCTCAGACGACCGAAGTGCATGTTCGCTTGGACTTCGTAAGCCCAAATAGAGACGTTCAGGCCAGATTGGCATGCCTTTCTTTGTACCAAAGATGGGAAGCCTGGTCGAATGACTGTGCACCGACGCGGCTTTTCTTCAAGGAAAAAGGCGGGAAGATTCCGGCATCGTGTAAAGATGCGTTCACGATTTTCGACGGCTTAATCGTCATCTCGCGAAAGTTCCGAGATGTGCTGGCCGGGTTCGAGCTTGGCAGGACCCGCCTCATCGAACTACCGGTCTACCAGTCCGACGGCGAGACCCCGGCGGACATCGCGCCGCATTACATCCTGAACGTGACCGAGACCAAGCCCTGCTTCGTGCCGGAGGAGTCCGAGAACGTGAGGCGTTACATTGTGCCGGGTGAAACCGAGCCGCGGCCTGGCGCCCCCTGGAAGTCCGTTTACAGCCGCGACCGGCCCGCGGTGCGGGCCTCGGCGGCCGAAGGCGTCGATCTGTGGGGCGAACCGGTTCTCCGGCAGCGCTTGTTCTTCAGCGACCGGCTGAAGCAGGCGATCGACGCCGCCGGGATCACCCGCAAGGGGTTGGACCTGACCGCGGCCAAGGTGGTGGCGTAGGGCGGGCTCCGCGAGCCCGCCGCAAAAACGCGGCGGATCGCGCCGGTGGGCTCGGGGAGCCCACCCTACGTTGCCGTCTCACACCTTGCGCCAAATCACCCATGTGATTCTCATTTACCGCCAAATACTTGACCCCCTTCTCAACCTTGAGAAGGTGTGAGAGCACCGCCTCACGCCCCCGCCATCGCCCTTGCGTCCAGCACCGCTTGCGCCCATTCCCGGGGCCGCTCCTGCGGCAGGTTGTGCCCCGCCCTGGCGAAGACCCGGTGCTGGTGCGGGCCGGTGAAGCGGGGGCCATGGTGTGCCGTGCCGGGATTCACCCCGTCCGCATCGCCGTCGATGGTGACCGCAGGCACGGTGATCGGCGGCTGGGCGGTCAGCCGGGTCTCGATAGGGGCGACGCCCGGGTCGCCCGGCACCAGCCCGAAGCGGTGGCGGTAGGAGTGGATCACCACCGCGACGAAATCGGGGTTGTCGAAGGACGCCGCCGTCCGCTCGAAGGTCGCGTTGTCGAAGTCCCAGTTGGGCGACCACATCCGCCAGAGCTGCCGGGCGATCCCGCGCCGGTCGCGCTCCAGCCCCCGCCGACCGCGCTCGGAGTGGAAATAATACTGGTACCAGTAGGATGCCTCCTCGGCGGCGGGGGCGGGCTCGCCGGACCGGGCGATATCCTGGATGTTGTAGGAATTGCCCGAGACCAGCGCCACCACCCGCTCGGGCCACAGCGCCGAGACGATGCAGGCCGCCCGCCCGCCCCAGTCATAGCCGCCGACCACGGCCCGCCCGATCCCCAGCGCGTCCATCAGCGCCAGCATATCGGCCCCCAGTGCCGCCTGCTCGCCGGAGCGCGGGGTCCGGGCCGACAGGAACCGGGTGGGCCCGTATCCGCGCAGCCATGGCACGATCACCCGCGCGCCCGCCTCGGCCAGGATCGGCGCCACTTCGTCATAGGCGTGGACGTCGTAGGGGAAGCCGTGTCCCATGATGCAGGGCCAACCGTCCGGCGCCCCGAATTCCAGATAGGCGACCTCCAGGGCGCCGGCATCGACGGTCTTCTGTGTCACTGTCGCTCCCCGTTTGTGGTCATTCCGGCAGCCCGGCCTTGCGCAGCCCATCCACCAGATGGTCCCAATCGGCCCGATCGCGCCACATCTGGCGATAGCTGCCCGCCAGCGCCGCGATGCTGTCCCCGCCCGCCGGAATGTTCCGGCTGTCGAATTCCCGCCGCCGCGCCGCGATGAAGCCCTGCAGGGCACCGCGCGCCTGATCCTCGCGGCCGAGTTGGGCATAGGCCGCGGCCAGGAAGGCATGGGCGAGCGAATTGAGCAGCGCCTCGCCCAGCAGCGCCTGCACAGTGCCTTCGTAATTCCGCGCGAAGTAGTGGACCTGTCCCAGAATCCAGTCCAGCGCGGGCGGGTGCAGCGGGTCGAGCCGCAGCGATTCCAGCACCACCTCCTGCGCCTTCCTGTGCTGACCCAGCAGCAGGAAGCCATAGCCGCACCAGGCCATCGATTCCGCCTCGTTGACGATCTTGCCCAGGGTCTTCTCGAACTGGGCCTCGGCATCTTCCCACATGCCTTCGCACAGATAGGCGAAGCCGAGCTGGTCCTGGATATAGGCGTCGTTGTTGTCGAGCGCCGCACCCCGGCGCGAGAGCTGCAGCGACTTGCCCGAAGCCTCCGGCCCGCCGAGCCCCAGCCACAGGTCCACCACATAGGTGTCCGCCAGGTACATATGCGCCCGGGCATAGCTGGGATCGAGCTCGATCGCCCGCTCCAGCAGTTGCCGCGCCTTCAGCGTGTCCTCGGCATTCAGGCTGTCGCGCAGCGATTTCGCGCGCAGCATCAGTTCGTAGGCCTTCATGTTCTCGGTTGGCTTGCGCGAGGCCAGGGTGACCACATGCTCCTGCACGCGCCCCGGCAGCACCGCCACGATGCTGCGGGTCACCTCGTCCTGGACCGCGAAGATATCCTCAAGATCGCGGTCGTAACGCTCGGCCCAGATATGGTTTCCGGTCCCGGTCTCGACCAGCTGCGCGGAGATCCGCACCCGGTTCCCGGCCCTGCGCACACTGCCCTCGACCACATATTGCACCCCCAGCTTGCGCCCGATTTCGGCCAGGCCGACGGCGGCACCCTTGAAGGCAAAGGACGAGTTGCGGGCGATCACGAACAAGGTTCTGAACCGCGACAATTCGGTGATGATGTCCTCGGAAATGCCGTCGCTGAAGGCTTCGTGCTCCGGGTCGCCGCTGGTATTGGTGAAGGGAAGCACCGCGATCGAGGGCTTGTCCGGCGCGGCGGCGGGTGCGCTTATCGCCGGGCCGGCAAATTGCCCACCCGTGACTCGATAGACCCGAACCGGCTCGGCCACGTTCTTCAGGTCGTGCTCGCCCATATCCTCGAATCCGGCTTCGACCTTGCCTTTTGCGTGCCGGAAGGCATCGCCCGACAGGCAGATGCCGCCCGGCTCGGCCAGCGCTTCCAGCCGGGCGGCGATATTGACCCCGTCACCATGGATGTCGCTGCCCTCGACGATCACGTCGCCCAGATTGATGCCGATGCGGAATCTGAGCGCATCCTCGGGTCCCCTTCGCTCGGCCACCGCCTGCTGCCAGGCCACCGCGCAGGCAACGGAATCGACCACGCTGGCGAATTTGACCAGGAACCCGTCGCCCATCAGCTTGACGATGCGCCCGCGATGCGCGGCGATCAGCGGCTGGATAACGTCCTCGCGAAGCGAAGTCAGGCGCCGCAATGTGCCCGCCTCGTCTTCACCCATGAGGCGGGTGTATCCAACCACGTCAGCCGCGAGGATTGCCGCGAGTCTGCGTTCCATGCCGATCTCCCTCGCACCCGAGACTAGCTGCCATCCCGGGCGGAAGCGACACGCAAATCCAGCCTCCCGGCCAGCTTGCTCACAGGCCCAGCCGCGCCTTGGCCTCCTCGCCGAGCCGGTCCGAGGCGGCCTCGATGGACTGCTCCATCCGGGCCATGACCTCGCGGCGGTGCAGGCCGGGGGGCAGGGTCTCGAGGAACTCGACCACCGCCGTGCCGCCGCCGCGGATGGTGCCCTTCTTCGGCCAGTACCAGCCGACATTGGTCGCGGCCAGCACCAGGGGCAGGCCGAATTCCGCATAGGCCAGCGCCGCGCCGCGGCGGTAGGGCCGGGTCTCGCCGGGCGGCACCCGGGTTCCCTGGGGATAGATCACCACCTGGCCGCGCGCCGCGTGGTTCTTCTGCAGCCGCTGCATCATCGTCGAGGCCTCGCCGCGCCGCTCGCGCTCGATCCAGATCGATCCGGCCCGGATCGCGTAGAGGCCGAAGACCGGCGCCCAGACCAGTTCGCGCTTCATCACGAAGCGGGCCTCGGGCAGGGCATCGAACAGGATCAGAACGTCCAGCATCGACTGGTGCTTGCCGGCGACGACGACAGGGCCCCGCGGCACCGGCCCGCGCACCTCGACCCGCAATCCGCAGATCAGCCGCGCCAGCCGGAAGACCAAACGGATCCAGACCTTCATCCAGCGCCGGGTCCAGCGGTCCGACCACAGAACCACCGGGGCGCCGACGAGGCCCATGACCGCCATCGCGAAATACATCAGGAAGACGAGCAGATATGAGCGCAGAACCGGCATCGCCTCCCTCTCAATACATCTGCCGCAGCAGCAGCCGCACCGAATGGCGGGCCGTCGCCCAGGCGATCAGGCCCGACAGCGCGGGCACCCCCGCCATCAGCAGCACCCAGCCCGCGCGCTCCGGACCCAGCGAGACGGCCAGCGGCGTGCCCGGCGCCAGTTCCGGCATCAGCGCCAGCGCCGCGCAGCCCAGCGCCGAGCCCGCCAGCCCCCCGGCGACGGCGCGGGCGGTCAGGCGGCCGACGAAGGCGCGCTCGATGAACGCGTCCTCGCCGCCGATCAGCCGGATCACCCGCACGACCTCGGCATTCCCGGCCAGCGTCGCGCGCGCCGCCAGTGCCACCATCCCGGCGGCGGCCAGCGCGATCAGCGCCGTCGCCGTCCAGGCCAGGAACTTCAGCGCCGCGGCCGCCCGGATCAGCGGCCCGCGCCAGGCAGCGTTGCCGTCATAGAGGGCGCCCGGCACCGCGTCATCCAGTTGCGCCTGCAGCCTGGCCGGGTCGGGTCCCGCCCCATCGATGCGGACCTCGATCAGGCGCGGCGCCGGCAGATCGGCCAGCCAGTCGCCCGGGCCCAGCCATTGCTCGAGCAGCGCCAGGTGCTCGTCGTCCGACAACAGCCGCGCCGAGGCCACCCCGGGAGAGGTCCCGAGAACCACCAGCGCCGAGGTGATCCGGGCCTCCAGCTCGTCGGCGGGCGCGGTGATCCGCACCGTCGACACGCCGGCCAGGTCCTGGCGCCACGACTGGGCCAGACGGTCGGCGGCCATCCCGGCGGCCAGGCTGAGAATCGCCAGAAAGCTCATCGCCAGCGCGGCGAGGACGATCAGCGCCGCCGACCATCCCGAGCGCGGCACGATCGGCGGCTCGGCACCGCCGCCGAACAGCCGCCAGCGCGGAGCCGTCTGGCCGGTGCCGCTCACAGTTCGGCCGCTCCCTGGGTCAGCCGGCCCTCGGCCAGGCGCAGGATGCGGGCGGCGACGGCGCTCTTGGCCTGCCGGATCAGCGTCAGGTCGTGGGTGGCGATGACGATGGTCTTGCCCAGCTGGTTCAGCTCGACCAGCAGGCGCAGGATGCGCGCGCCCATCTCGGGGTCGACATTGCCGGTCGGCTCGTCGGCCAGCACGATATCGGGCGAGGTGATGACCGCCCGGGCGATGCCTGCGCGCTGCTTTTCGCCGGCCGAGAGCTGGGGCGGCAAGGCGGCGCTGCGGCTGGCGAGCCCGGCCCAGCGAATCAGGTCGTCGATGTCCTTGGCGTGATCCGCAATCGACTTGCCGGCAATCCGCAACGGGAGCGCCACGTTGTCGCGCAGACTCAGATGGTCGAGCAGCCGAAAGTCCTGGAAAACCACGCCGATCCGGCGGCGCAGCCGCGTCTGCGCCGAACGTTCCAGCAGCGCCGGGTCCTGGCCCAGCAGCAAGAGGCGCCCCGAATCGGGCCGGTGCTCCATGTACAGCAGCTTGAGCAGGGTGGTCTTGCCCGCGCCCGACGGTCCGGTGAGGAAATGGAACGATCCCGGCGCGAGCTCGACGGTCAGGTCGCCCAATGCGGCGCGCCCGTCATAGCCGAAACTGACGTTTTCGAGTGAGATCACCGCCGGGCCTGCTCCTGCTTCCGGCTCGAAGCAACATATTTGCCGTGATTTGGCAACACTCGAGGCGGCTCGGTCGTTTGGAGTCTTGCCAAAAACGCATTATAAAGGGAAACAGGAGCTGGCTCTAACGCCTTGGAGGAAAGGCATGATTGAAATTGTCTGCCCCAACTGTCAGGCGCACAACCAGCTCCCGGACGGTGCCATAGGCCCGGACGGACGAAAGGTGAGCTGCGCGAGCTGCTCTCATAAGTGGCGGGCGCGATTGGACGAGTCCCCCGCAGCGCCTGCTGCGGCCCGGCCTGCCATACAGCCGCAAGCGCCTGTGGAAAGCGAAATTCCCGCCTCGCTGACCGTCACGCCGCCGCCGGCCCAGGGTGGCCGCGACGAGCAGATGGCGGCGATTCGCAAGATGCTCAACGACCTGAAGGAATCGGCCAAGGATGTCCCCGACAGGTCAGATTCAAGCCAGAAGGACGAGGAAGAGGCGCCGCCGGCACCGCTTCCGTCGGCCCGGCGCCGCGACGACGACGAGCCGCCGAACCGCGATTCGCTGAAAGGCCGGATCGAGGACGTCGACAAGTTGTCGAAGATGGTCAAGGGCGAGCCCACGACCTCGGGCTACGATGCGATCAAGCTGCGCAAGAAGCACGAGAGGCGCGCGAAGCGGATGCAGAAGGCCCGCGACCGGCGCAGGAAGTCCGGCGCCTTCGTCACCGGCTTCACCTTCGTCGCGGTGGTGGCCGGGACCTTCACCGGGCTCTACATGTTCAACCGCGAGATCATCGCGGCGTCACCGAAGATGGAGCCCTCGCTGACCCAGTACGTCAACACCGTCGACCGCTACCGGGTCGAGTTGCGGCAGACCGCGGATGACTGGATCGGCTGGGTCACCAACCGGGTCGAAAGCATCAAGGATCAGGCCGAAAAGCAGGGCCTGGTCGGCAACGAAGGTGCCCAGCAGCCCAGCCAGTAGCGTCCATCCCATCCGGGGACGCCGCCGCTTGGCCAGTTTCCGATTCGAAGCCCGGCTATTCCGCCACTTACCGACGCCACCCGTTCTGCCAAGACCCCTCCCCGGCCCTCCCCTTTCAGGGGAGGGAGGCCAAGGGGCCGATGTCGCAACAGGATTCCTCCCCCTGAATGGATTTCTCTGCGAAACACGGGTAATTTCGGGCGGTGGGGTTGGGTTTGGTTTTGGGGAGCTTTGTTGCTGGTCCTTTGACGGGTCGGCGATGTGCTCGGGGTCGGGGTTCTGGCCTTCCGGGTGCGGCTCCGGTGGGTCAGGCGGAGAGGATGGCCGCCCGCCTCAGATTGTAGGCGGTCGCCATGGCCAGCAGGCGGGTGGCGTTTCGGGCCAGCGTCCGGCATCGGGCTCGACCGAGCCCGTAGAGCCGCTTCAGGGCTGAGAAGGTGGCCTCCACCGGGGCGCGGCGCCGGGCGATGCCGAGGTTGCGCCGCTGCAGCCAGGGCGGCAGCTTGCCCATGTGCTTGTGCCTGCGATGCATGATCCGGTCCTTGATCCCGGCAGCCTTGAGCCGTTCCCGGCGGGCCTTCAGTTCGTAGGCGCGGTCGCCATAGACCGCCCGCTCGTCACCCGAGATCAGCTCGTCCGCCACCTCGCTCTCATAAACCTTGGCCGAGGTCAGCCGCACCCGCCGGATCAACCCGGAGCCCTGATCCACCCCGAGATGCGCCTTGTAGCCGAAGAACGCCTTGCCGTCCCGCCGGGTCCAGTCCGCGTCCGGCTCGTCCGGGTGGCGCCCGCCGGCGCCGACCTCGCGCCCCGGCGCCCGGCGCTGCGAGGCCACCAGGGTGGCGTCCATCAGCGTCCCCTTGCGCACCAGAAGCCCCCGCCCCGAGAGCTGGCGGTTGATCTCGTCGAGCGCCGCCTCCAGCACAGCCCCCGCGGCCTCCTTGAAGCGCCAGATCGTCGTCTCGTCCGGCGTCGCACCGTCCAGCGCAAAGCCACAGAACCGGCGGAACGACAGGCGGTCCAGCAGCGCCTCCTCCAGGCCGGGGTCCGACAGATCGTAGAGCGCCTGCAGATAGACCGCCTTCAGCATCGACAGCGGATCGTAAGGCGGCCGCCCCGTCCGGCCCGAACTCTGGCCAACACGCAGACCGGCAACCAGCAAACCAACGACGCTCCAGTCAATCAACTCATCGATCCGCGCCAGCTTCTCGTTCGAACCCAGACGAGGATCCAAAAAAGCCTCCGCAAACCCAAGCTGCCGTCCATCCGTCATCGCAACCCCCAATCATGCCCAAAACCAATGAATCAGACACCAAACCCAAACGGAATCCCCTTTCGCAGAGAAATCCT
>DATHZU010000262.1:0-4144 GCA_035458445.1 Thermohalobaculum sp.
CCCGGGCGGCTGATCGTCGGCAATGCCGGGCTTCTGGTGGCCGAGGTGATCTACCGCAAGGAGGGCGAGGGCCGCGATTTCCTGATCGTCGACGCGGCGATGAACGATCTGATCCGGCCAGCCATGTACGACGCCTGGCACGATATCGTGGCGGTGGACGAGCCCGGCCCGGACACGCCCGTGGGCCCGGTCGACGTGGTCGGGCCGGTCTGCGAGACCGGCGACACCTTCGCCCGGGCCCGCGAGCTGCCGCATCTGGAGGCCGGCGCGCTGGTGGCGTTCCGTTCGGCGGGGGCTTACGGCGCGGTCATGTCGTCGGAATACAATGCCCGGCCGCTGGTGCCCGAGGTCTTGGTGACCGAGAATCACTTTGCCGTAGTGCGAAAGCGGCCCACATATGCAGAAATGCTGGGGCGTGATACGCTACCGGACTGGTTGGACCCTGCGCGGGACGGCTGAGCGGCCCGCGCGAGCTGGAGACAGCATGGCGAAGTTCGATTTCGGCGGCAAGCGGCGGGCGCTCGGACGGGCGCCCCGGAGGGCTCTGAAACTCAGCCGTCTTGCGCTGACCATCGAGCGCGCCGCGCGGGCCTTCTGGCCGCTGTTCACGGTCACCTGCCTCGTGGCCGCGGCGGCACTGTTAGGGGTCTTCGCCGCGCTCGACGCCGAGACGCATCAGATCGCGATGCTGTCGGTCCTGGTGGTGCTGCTTGCGGCGGTTGCCTGGGGCGCGCTGCGGTTCCGGCTGCCCGACCGCAATGAGGCGGCGGCACGGCTCGACTCGGCCGACCCCAACCGGCCGCTGGCGGCGCTGAGCGACAGCCTGGCGGGCGGCCGCGACGACCTGTCCGCCCAGGCGGTGTGGCACGAGCATCTGCGCCGGGCCGAGCTGGCGGCGGCGAAGCTGCGCCCTGCCCTGCCGGACCCCAAGCTGCCGCGCCTGGACCGCTGGGCGTTGCGGCTGTTCGCGCCGGTTTTGCTGATCGCCGGGCTGATCGGTGCCGGGGCCGACTGGTCCGACCGGCTGGCGACCCTGTTCGCACCGCTTCCTCCGGCAGCAGGCTCGGCGGAGGCCGCTGTGGCGGCGCGCGTGCCGCTGGCCGAGGGCTGGGCGATCCCGCCGGGCTATACCGGGCTCGGCACGGTCTATCTGAACAAGGTGGCGGGGACGGGGAATGATATCTCGCTGCCTCAGGGGTCCGAGCTGATCCTGCGCGTCAGCGACCTGAACGGCGTGCCCGAGCTTTCGGCGCCGGGCGTGACCGGCATCGACGGCTTCACCGATTTCGGCGGCACGCTGGCCGAGGCGCGGGGCGTTCTGGACCAGAGCGGGCCGATCGTGGTCACCGGCGACGGCAATGTCCTGGCCGGGTGGAGCGTGACGGTGACCCCGGACGCGCCGCCGGAGATCTGGTTTCCGGAGCCTGCGGGCGCGGACATGGCCGGTGCGCTGGAGGTCCATTTCGGCGTGCGCGACGATTACGGCGTCAACTCGGCCTGGGCCGAGATCGTGCCGCAGGGCGGTCTTGTACCCGGCAAGGGGCTGGACCTGGAAGCGATCACCTTCGGCCTGCCGCTGCCGATCCGCGGCCGGTCGCTGGAGGTGACCGACACGGCCACGCGCGACCTGGCCGCGCATCCCTGGGCCGGGGGGTGGATCGACCTGACGATTTTCGCCGAGGACGGTGCCGGGCAGCAGGCCAGCGCCGGGCCGGCGGGCATGCGGCTGCCGGGACGGCATTTCACCCATCCGCTGGCCCGCGCCCTGGTCGAGCAGCGCCGCGAGCTGGCGATGGATTTCGGCCGCGCCACCCATGTGCTGGACACGTTGCAGGCGGTGACCCGCGCGCCGGACCAGATCTTCGGTGGCAATACCGGCGCCTATATGGGCACCCGCACCGCGGTTCGGCGGCTGGCGGGCGGCATCGCCGGCGGGGATGTTGCCTCGGTGGCGCCCGAGGTGGTCGAGTTCCTTTGGCTAGCGGCGCTGTCGCTGGAGGACGGCGAGCTCAGCTCGGCTCTGGAGCGGCTGCGCGCGGCCGAGGAGGCGTTGCGCCGGGCGCTGGAGAGCGGCTCGGACGAGGATATCCGCCGCGCCATGGATGAGCTGCGGGCCGCGATCCAGGAATACCTGGAGGAGATGATCCGTCAGGCGCTGGAGCGCGGGCTGGAGCCCGGGGAGCAGAACCCCGGCCAGAACCAGACCCTGAGCCAGCAGGACCTGCAGGAGATGCTGGACGAATTGCAGCGCAACGCCGAATCCGGACTGCGCGACCGGGCGCGCGATCTGCTGTCGCAACTCAGCCGGATGCTGGAGAACCTGCAGGCCGGGCGCGTCCAGCAAGGCCCGGGCCAGCAGGCCATGGAGCAGTTGCAGGACATGATCGAGCGCCAGCGCAATCTGGCCGACCGCACCTTCGACGAGTTGCGCAGGCAGCGCCGCCAGGGCGAGCAGGGGCAGCAGGGCGAGCAAGGCCAGCAGGGGCAGCAGGGGCAGCAGGGCGAGGGCCAGCAGCCCGGCCAGCAGGGCCAGGGCCAGCTGGGCGACGGCATGCGGCCCGGCGATTTCGGCGGGCTGGCGGCCGAGCAGGAGGCCCTGCGCCGGGCGCTGGAAGAACTGGCCGGACAACTGCCCGGCGGCGCCGGCAAGGAAATCATGGATGCGCTGCGCGGCGCGGCGCGCGACATGGGCGAGGCCCGCGACGACCTGCAGGACCAGAACCCGGGCGGGGCGGTCGACGACCAGATCGAGGCGCTGGACAAGCTGGGCGCGGGCGCCAAGGCGCTGGCCGAGCAGATGCAGGACGGCCAGGGCAACACCGCCGCGCGCGGACGCGGGCGGGCCAACGGCGAGGCGCACGACCTGCCGGCGGACCCGTTCGACCGCCCGGCCGGGACCTTCGGGGCCATCGACGGCAACAACACCAGGGTCCCCGACCGCTCGGTGCTGGACCGCGCCCGCGAGGTGCTGGAGGAGCTGCGCCGCCGGTCGGGCGAGCCGAGCCGCCCGCGGCTGGAGCTCGACTATTTCGATCGCCTGATGGAGCAGTTCTAGGGTCAGCAGCAACATTTAAGCGCAAGTCGGCGGCCTGCCAGACGGGCGCAACCGGTCATCTGACCAATTCGCCCGGATGACGGATGCTGACCCCTATTGGGCATAGCTGGCACTATCTGGGAGAGACCCCTCCGAAGTCTTGGGCGCCTCGCATTATTCTACCATTCTACGAGACGGCAACCAGCGCTAAGACAGGCCGCCAACGCTGCTCGGGTTTTAGGTCCATACGTGCCGTCGATACCACCGCGAAAATGGCCGAGACGAGCAAGCGCCTCTTGGTAGAGCTGGACAAGGTCCGCACCGCCAATCCGCATAGCCCGCTCGAATTCTTCCACCGCTTCATTGGTCCGCCCCAGCGCCGCCAGAATCTGGCCGCGCGACTCAATGATGCCCGGCGCGTCGGGCACATCCGACAAGGCGCGATCTACCTCTGCAAGCGCTTCGCCCAAATTGCCTTTGAGATACTGATCCCAAGCCAAGATGTTGTAGGCATACCCGCGGTCGATGCGAGCCGCGCCAAGGTCCGGATCGAGCCGCAGCGCCTGGTCGTGATCCTGGACGGCTCGGCGATACTCCCCAAGGCGAGAATAGGTGCGTCCTCGATTTGCGTATGCCAGGGCCAGTTCCGCATCCAGTCGTACCGCCTGGTCATAGTCCTCGATCGCTCGGCGGTACTCACTGAGCGCATCATAAGCGTTTCCACGGTTTATGTACGCAGCTGCCGACATGGGATCGAGCCGCAGCGCGTGATCGAAATCCCCGATCGCTCGGCGGTACTCGCCGAGGTCATAGTAAGTGCTTCCACGGTTGTAATATGCTTGGGCGTCGTCAGGTTCGAGCCGGATCGCCTGACCGTAGTCCTCGATCGCTCGTTGGTACTCGCGTAGGCGGACATACGCATTCCCGCGGTTGCTGTATGACTTTGCTCCGAGCGGATTGAACCGGATGGCCCGGTCGTAATCCTCGATGGACCGGCGATACTCGCCCAGTTCGTAATAGGCGATTCCACGGTTGTTGTACGGCGCAGCCACGCCGGGATCGAGCTGCAGTGCTTGCTCGTAGTCCTCGATCGCGCGGCGATACTCACCG
>DATHZU010000263.1:0-2581 GCA_035458445.1 Thermohalobaculum sp.
GGGGGTCAACCTGCTCACCACGCTGACACGGCAGGTCGCCGCAGCGCTCGACGCGGATTTTGATATCGAAGTGGTCGAGATGCATCACCATCACAAGGTCGATGCGCCCTCGGGCACGGCGCTGATGCTGGGCGAGGCGGCGGCCGAAGGCCGCGGCGTTGAACTCCGCGACGTCGCCGACCGGGCGCGCGATGGTCACACCGGCGCCCGCAGGCGCGGCGATATCGGCTTCGCGGTGATGCGCGGCGGCGATGTGGTGGGCGAGCATGACGTGATCTTCGCCGGCATGGGCGAGCGCATCGTGCTGCGCCATATCGCCACCGACCGGATGATCTTCGCCCGCGGCGCGGTCAAGGCGGCGCTGTGGGGCGTGGGGCGCAAGCCGGGCGAATACAGCCTGATCGATGTGCTCGGTCTCTGAGGAACCGGCCCTGCCGCCGGGCGCGGCGGGCTCCCTCCCCCCTTGCGGGGGAGGGTTGGGCAGGGGGGTGCCTCACCTCCCGCAAGCGGCCTGACATGCCCGAACCCAAGCTGCATCTGGTCAAGCTCTGCGTCGGCACCGACAGCATCGAGGACCTGCGGACATGGCAATCCGCCCGCAGCGCCGAGCGGCTGGCGGCGGGACAGGACCCGCGGCCGCGCCATGTCACCCGGATGTGGCCGAAGCGGGCCGACGAGCTGCTGGCGGGCGGCTCGCTCTACTGGGTGATCCGGGGAGTGATCCGGGTGCGCCAGAAGATCGCCGCGCTGGAGGAGGCCCGGGGCGAGGACGGCATCCGCCGCTGCGCCATCATCCTGGAGCCGGCGCTGATCCCCACGGTGCCGCGCCCGCGTTCGGCCTTCCAGGGCTGGCGCTATTTCAGGCCCGAGGACGCCCCACAGGACATCGGCGCGGCGCCGGGCGACGAGCCCGACTTGCCCCCCGGCCTCCGCGAGGCGCTGACCAAGTTCGGGGTGCTGCCGGGGTAGGGCGCGGGATTCTGCCTTGCGCTGTTGCGATCATGGTTGAGACCGATGTCCCGGCCCTGAGCCGGGACCTTCTGAGCGTCTGCAACAAGGAGGTCCCGGGTCAAGCCCGGGACATTGGGGCGGCTCAGCCGCGCGCGTCCTCGATGGCCTTCAGCACCTTCGGCGGCGACATCGGCAGGGCGGTCATCCTGACATCGACGGCATCCGCGATGGCGTTGCCGACGGCGGCCATCACCGGGACGATCGAGGTCTCGCCGATGCCTCGCACGCCATAGGGGTGGTTGGGGTTAGGCACCTCGACGATCACCGTGTCGATCATCGGCAGGTCGGACGCGACCGGGATGCGGTAATCCAGGAAGGTCGGGTTCTCGAGCCGCCCGTTGGCGTCGTAGATGTATTCCTCGTTGAGCGCCCAGCCGATGCCTTGCGCGGCGGCGCCCTGGTACTGGCCCTCCACATAGGAGGGATGGATCGCCTTGCCGGCGTCCTGGGCCACGGTAAAGCGCAGGATGGTGACCTTGCCGGTCTCCGGATCGACCTCGACATCGGCCATCTCGGCGGCGAAGCTGGGGCCGGCGCCCTTGACGTTCTCCTCCACATGGCCCGAGATCGGGCCGCCGGTCTTGGGTGCGTTGCGCGCGATCTCGGCCATCGAGAGCGGCGGGAACTCGCCGGCGTTGGGGCCGGCGGGGCGGGCATGGCCATCCTCCCACTCGACCGCCTCGACGGGGATCTTCCAGGTCGCCGCGGCGCGCTTCTTGAGCTCCTCGATCACCTTGGCCGAGGCGTCATGGGTGGCCTTGCCGACCGCGAAGGTGGTGCGGCTGCCGGCGGTAAGGAAGTTGAAACCCAGCGAGTTGGTATCGCCGACCATCGGCCTGATCCGGGCGGGGTCGACCCCCAGCTTTTCGGCGGCCATCAGCGCCATCGAGGCGCGCGAGCCGCCGATATCGGGGTTGCCGACCATCAGCGCGACCGAGCCGTCCTCGTTGACGTTCATGGTCACGCAGGTATCGCCGCCGATGTTGAACCAGAAACCGCAGGCGATGCCGCGACCCTGGTTCGGGCCGAGGGGGGTCTTGTAGTTGGGGTGGTTGCGGATGCCCTCGAGGCACTCCACCAGCCCCACGGGGCCGAAGGTGGGGCCGTAGGCGGCCTTGGTGCCCTCCTTGGCGGCGTTCTTCAGGCGGAAGTCGATCGGGTCCATGCCGATCTCGCGGGCCACGAGGTCGATGGTGCTCTCGACCGCGAAGCCGATGACTTGGGCGCCCGGCGCCCGGTAGGCGGCGACCTTGGGGCGGTTCGAGACCACGTCGTAGCCGATCACGTTCACATGCTCGACATCGTAGCAGGCGAAGGCGGTCATGGTGGCCGGGCCGATGGGCGAGCCGGGGAAGGCGCCGGCCTGGTACCACATCTCGGCCTCGCAGGCGGTGACGGTGCCGTCGCGCCGGGCGCCGATCCGGACCCGCATATGGGCGCCCGAGGTGGGGCCGGTGGCGCGGATCACCTCGCCCCGGCTCATCGCCATCTTCACCGGCCGGCCGGACTGGCGGCTGAGCTCCAGCGCCAGCGGCTCCAGATAGACGTTGTTCTTGCCGCCGAAGCCGCC
>DATHZU010000264.1:0-7354 GCA_035458445.1 Thermohalobaculum sp.
CAAGGTCGAGGCGAATATCGGCGCACCGCAGGTGGCCTATCGCGAGACCATCAGCCGGCTGGCCGAGATCGACTACACCCACAAGAAGCAGACCGGCGGCACCGGCCAGTTCGCCCGCGTCAAGCTGATCATCGAACCGACGGCGGCCGGCGAGGGCTATTCGTTCGAGTCGAAGATCGTCGGCGGCGCGGTGCCGAAGGAGTACATCCCGGGTGTCGAGAAAGGCATCCAGTCGGTGATGGACTCGGGTCCGCTGGCCGGGTTCCCGGTGATCGACTTCAAGGTCCAGCTGATCGACGGCGCTTTCCACGATGTGGACTCGTCGGTGCTGGCCTTCGAGATCGCCTCGCGCGCGGCCATGCGCGACGGTCTGAAGAAGGCCGGCGCCAAGCTCCTGGAGCCGATCATGAAGGTCGAGGTGGTGACTCCCGAGGAGTACACCGGTTCGATCATCGGCGACCTGACCTCGCGCCGGGGCCAGGTTCAGGGCCAGGACAGCCGCGGCAACGCGAATGTGGTCAACGCCTTCGTGCCGCTGGCCAACATGTTCGGCTACATCTCGACGCTGCGCTCGATGTCGTCGGGCCGGGCCCAGTTCACGATGCAGTTCGACCACTACGATCCGGTTCTCCCGAGCGATTTCAATGGCCCGGACGACCCTGAGAATTTCCCTACGGCAGTGGGAATGCGGGCATGAGAAGTGCTTGGGCATCGGGATCGTCTCGTTCGGGGACCACAGGAGGCGTGGCATGACCCGCGTCCTCGAACTCGACGGAATCCACGGCGGCTACGGCGAGACCGAGATCCTGCACGACATCAACATGCATGTGGACCCGGGCGAGATCGTGGTGATCGTCGGTCCCAACGGGGCGGGCAAGTCGACCGCGATGAAGGCGGTCTTCGGGCTTCTGAACATCCGCAAGGGCGCGATCAGGCTGCAAGGCGCGGATATCACCAACACGCCGCCCCAGCAGGTGGTGCGCGAGGGCGTGGCCTTCGTGCCGCAAAGCGCCAATGTCTTCGTCTCGCTCTCGGTCGAGGAGAACCTCGAGATGGGCGCCTATGTGTCCAGCGCCGATCCGGGGCCACGGGTCGAGGAGATATTCCAGCTGTTCCCGCCGCTGCGCGAGAAGCGGCGCCAGCCGACCGGCTCGCTGTCGGGCGGCCAGCGGCAGATGGTGGCCATGGGCAAGGCCCTGATGCTGCACCCGAAGATCCTGCTGCTGGACGAGCCGACGGCGGGCCTCAGCCCGAAATACCGCGGCGAGATCTTCCAGATCGTGCGTGACATCAATGCCGCCGGGGCGACCATCCTGATGGTCGAGCAGAACGCCAAGCAGGCGCTGCGCATCGCCCATCGCGGCTATGTGCTGGTGGACGGCGAGAACCGCTACACCGGCACCGGGGCCGAGCTGATCGCCGACGACGAGGTGGCGCGCATGTTCCTGGGCGGGGGGCGCACCACATGATGGAGTTCCTGAACTTCTACCTGGTCCCCGGCGTGGTGCTGGGCTGCATCTATGCGCTGGGCGCCATCGGCATCTCGCTGACCTTCGGCATCTTGAGGTTCTCGAACTTCGCCCATGGCGAGACCATGACGCTGGGCGTCTACTTCACGCTGAGCCTGATCCACCTGACCGGGCTGCACCCGCTGGCGGTCATGCCGATTTCCATGGCGCTGACTGCTGCGGCGGTGCTGGGGATGGACCGGGCCTTCTTCAAGCCGTTCCGCAACAGCCCGACGATCATGCTGGTGATCGCCTCGTTCGGGCTGATGCTGATGATCCGCTCGGTGATCCAGTTCTTCTGGGGGGTGCAGCTGCAAGCCCTGCAAACCGGCATCCAGCGCCCCTGGGTGTTGCTGGAGAGCTTCCGCATCCTGCCCAAGCACGTGCTGATCATCGGCGCCACCGTGGTGCTGATGATGGCGGTGCACCTGCTGCTGACCCGCACCAAGATCGGCAAGGCGATGCGGGCGACCTCGGACAATCCGGAACTGGCGGCGCTGACCGGCATCGACACGGAACTGGTGGTCAAGGCCACCTGGATCATGGGCGCCTCGCTGGCGGTGGCGGCGGGCGTGTTCCTGGCGCTCGACACCCATGTCGAGACGATGATGGGCTTCAAGCTGCTGCTGCCGATGTTTGCCGCCGCCATTCTTGGCGGCATCGGCAAGCCCTATGGCGCGGTGATCGGCGGCTTGGTGATCGGCATCGCCGAGGAGATTTCCGCCTATCCCTGGATCGGCACCGAGCCGCTGCTGCCGCCCGGCTACAAGGCCGGCGTCGCCTTCGCGATCATGGTGGCGATGCTGATCTGGCGCCCGCAGGGCCTGCTGCGCGGGAGGCAGTTCTGATGGAGCAGTATTACGGCCTGTTCATCTACGGCCTCAGCCTGCTGACCATGGGCGGCATCTATGCGGTGCTGACCCTGGGGCTGAACGTGCAATGGGGCTTTACCGGGCTGTTCAACGCCGGCATCGCCGGGTTCCTCGCGGTCGGCGCCTATGTGCAGGCGATCCTGACGACGCCGATCTCGCGCGACCATCTGGGTGCCTACAATGTGCCGATCCCGCTGGCGATGCTGGCTGCGATGGTGGTCTCGGCGGCGGTCGCTTGGGCGATTGCCAAGATCTGCATCCGGCTGCGCTCCGACTACCTTGCCATCGCCACCATCGGCATCGCCGAGATCCTGCGCCTGGTGTTCAAGAACGAGATCTGGGCCACCAACGGTCCGCGCGGCGTCAGCCAGATCCCGAAGGCCTTCGAGACCCTGCCGCAGCCGTGGAACACGCTGGCCTTCCTGGCCATGGTTCTGGGCATCGTCGCGGTGATCTACCTGGCGCTGGAGAAGGCGCGCGCCGCCCCCTGGGGCCGGGTGATGACCGCGATCCGCGAGAACGAGACCGCCGCCTCGGCCGCCGGCAAGAACATCGAGGCCTTCCGGCTGGAGAGCTTTGTCATCGGCTCGGCGCTGATGGGCTTGGCGGGCGCGCTGCTGGCGCAATACCTGAAGCAGATCGACCCGCAGGTCTCCGATCCCTTGACCGCTACTTTCCTGGTCTGGGTGATGCTGATCGCGGGGGGGTCGGCCAACAATCGCGGCGCCATACTGGGGGCAATGCTGCTGTGGGTGGTCTGGTCCGGTTCCGAGATCGTCAGCCAGAGATTCCTGAGCTTGCTCTCGTCCGACTGGCTTGGAATCCTCACCATAACCGAGGCCGGAGAATGGTCGATTCGATTCGCCTATCTCAGGGTCTTCATCATAGGATTGATCCTGCAGATCATCTTGCAGAAGCGCCCCCAGGGCGTTCTGCCCGAAAAGCGGCCGAAACCGCATCCACGCCTCCGGGGCGATGCCACGGCGGCAAGTCAGGGAGACTGAAACAAATGAAGACGCTTCTAAGTGCGGCCGCAGTTGCCGCTCTCGTGACCGCCCCGGCGATGGCCGGCGAGATCAAGGTCGGTTCGGTCGCCGGCGTGACCGGCCCGATCGCCGAACTGGTGGCCCCCATCATCGGCGGGCGCAACCTGGCCGCCGAGCATATCAACGCCCAGGGCGGCCTGCTGGGCGGCGACACCCTGGTTATGGTGCTGTCCGACAGCCAGTGCGACCCGAAGGCCGGCGTCGACGCCGGCAACAAGGCGGTGAACGTGGACCAGGTGGTGGCCATCGTCGGCGCCTCCTGCTCGGGCGCGACGAACGGCATGGTGCAGTCGGTGACGATCCCGGCTGGCGTCGTGAACGTCTCCGACTCGGCGACTGCGCCGTCGATCACCGATCTGGCGGACAACGACCTGGTGTTCCGTACCGCGCCGTCGGATGCCTATCAGGGCGCGGCGCTGGCCAAGCTCGCCCATGACGCCGGCTTCAAGAAGCTGGCCGTCACCTATTCGAACGACGACTACAATGCCGGCATCGCCAAGGTCTTCGCCGAGAGCTTCGCCGGCATGGGTGGCATGATCACGGCGAACCAGGTGCACGAGCCGAACAAGGCGTCCTACCGCTCCGAGATCGCCACGCTGTCGGGCGGCGACGCCGAGGGGCTGGCGCTGTTCGCCTATTACGGCGGCTCGGGCATCACCATCATCCGCAACTCGCTCGAGACCGGCGTGTTCGGCAAGTTCATGGCCGCCGACGGCATGTTCGACGTCTCGGTCATCGAGCAGATCGGCGCCGAGAACCTGCAGGGCAACCTGATGATCACCCAGGCGGCCTCGGATCCGGAGAACAACAGCTACCAGCTGTTCGCGGCCGAATTCACCAAGACCGGCATGGACCCGGCGGCGCCCTATGCCAGCCATGGCTATGACGCCACCTTCCTGGTTGCCTTGGCGATCGAGAAAGCCGGTGCCGCCGACCGCTCGAAGATCGCGGCGGCGCTGCGCGAGGTCGCCAATGCGCCCGGCGAGATCATCCGCCCGGGCGAGTGGGAGAAGGCCAAGAAGCTGATCGCGGCGGGTACCGACATCAACTACGAGGGTGCCTCGGGTCCGGTGGACTTCGACGACAAGGGCGACGTGGCCGGGTTCTACTCGGTCAACCGCGTCGGCTCGGATGGCAAGTACGCGATGGAATACCTGCGCTGAAAAGACATAGCGCCGACGACAACGACGGGCGCCCGGCAACGGGCGCCCGTTCCCGTTTCACAAAGCTTGACGCGGGACCGTCCGGCATGTTGCGGTCCTCTGCAATTCCCCGGTCAAGTTCTGGGGCATCGCTTCGATCCTGTCCCATGGCCCGGCCTGAAAAACACTCATGACCCTACCCATCCGCCTCGGCGTCGATATTGGCGGCACCTTTACCGACGTTGTGCTCGAGCATGATGGCGGTCTGACCTCGGTGAAGGTGCTGACCACATATGCCGCACCGGAGGATGCGATCCTCGACGGCATCGCTCAGGTTTGCGCTCGTGCTGGCGTGGCCCCGGGCGCGGTGACCATGGTGATCCACGGCACCACGCTGGCCACCAACGCCCTGATCGAGCGGCGCGGCGCCAAGACGGCGCTGATCACCACAAAGGGCTTTCGCGATGTCATCGAGATGCGCACCGAGAGCCGATTCGAGCAATACGACCTGAACCTGGTGCTGCCGCTGCCGCTGATCGCGCGCAACCACCGCCATGTTCTGGATGAACGCATCGGGGCGCAGGGCCAGGTGCTGAAGCCGCTGGAGCGTGCCGAGGTCGAGGCGATGGCGGAGGTGGTCCGCAAGGGCGGATATGAAAGCGTGGCGGTGGGGTTGATGCATTCCTACGCCAACGACGCGCACGAGCGGCTGGTGCGCGACGTGCTGGCGGAAAGGCTTCCGGACCTGGATATTTCGCTCTCCTCCGAGGTCTCGCCGCAGATGCGCGAATACGAGCGCTTCACCACCGTCGCCGCCAAGGCCTATGTGAAGCCGATGATGCGCGCCTATCTGCAGCGGCTGACCGGGCGGCTGGCCGGGATGGGCGTGAGCGCTCCGGTTATGCTGATGCATTCGGGCGGCGGCATCGTCGGGCTGGACACTGCCGCCGAGTTTCCGGTGCGGCTGGTGGAATCGGGACCTGCCGGGGGCGCGATCTTCGCCGCCGATCTGGCGCGGCGCCACGGCCTTTCGCGGGTGCTGTCCTTCGATATGGGCGGCACCACCGCCAAGATTTGCATGATCCGCGATCAGGCGCCGAAGACCGCGCGGGTCTTCGAGGTGGCGCGCAGCTACCGGTTCAAGAAGGGCTCGGGCATGCCGATCTCGATCCCGGTGATCGACATGGTCGAGATCGGGGCAGGGGGCGGCTCGCTGGCGGGTATCGATTCGATGCACCAGATTCGGGTGGGTCCTGAGAGCGCGGGCTCGGAGCCCGGCCCCGCCTGCTACGGGCGGGGCGGCGAACGCCCGGCAGTGACGGATGCCGATCTGGTACTGGGACGGCTGGACCCGGAGAATTTCGCGGGCGGCACGATCCCGTTGTCCGCCGTGGCGGCAGGAGTGGCGGTGGAAGCCGCGGTCGGCGGGCCTCTGGGCCTCGACCGGATGACCGCCGCCTTCGGCATCTCCGAGGTGGTCGACGAGAACATGGCCAACGCCGCCCGGGTGCATGCGGTCGAGAACGGCGAGGACCTCGGCACCTTCACCATGATCGCCTTCGGCGGCGCGGCGCCGCTGCATGCCGGGCGGCTGGCGCAGAAGCTGGGGATCGACCGGTTTTTGGTGCCGCCGGGGGCGGGCGTGGGCTCGGCCATCGGCTTCCTGCGCGCGCCCTTCAGCTTCGAGGCCACCCGCAGCGCCTATATGCGGCTTTCCGACTACAGCGCCGCGGCGGCGGTCCAAGTATTGGAGGAGCTGAAGGCCGAGGCCGCTGCCTTCGTGCGCGGCTGCGACCCCGAGGCCGAAATCACCTACGAGGCCCGCGCCTATATGCGCTATGTCGGCCAGGGCTGGGAGATTCCGGTGGATTTCACCGCCGGGGATGCCGCAGACCCCTCGCACGAGCGCTGCCTCAGCCTGTTCGAGGCGGCCTATGCGGCGCTGTTCGGCCGCACCGTCGACGGCGTCGACATCGAGGTGACGAGCTGGGCGGTCAAGGCGGGTACACCGTTGCCCCCGGCTGAACCGGTGGCGCCGTTGGGTGCGGGCGACGAGGCGACGTTGGATAAGACCCAGCCGCTGTTCGATCCGGGGCAGGGCAGGCAGGTGACCGCCCGCGTCGCCGCCCGCGCCGCCATCGCGCCCGGCCAGCGCCTGCCCGGCCCCGCCATGATCACCGAGAACGAAACCACCGTGGTGGTGCCCACTGGCTATACGGCGGCGATGCGGGCGGACGGCACGATCGAGGTGACGCGCAATGAAGGATAGTTCTCAATGCCCCGGCCTTGAGCCGGGGCCTCGCACCGTCGCACCCTACCCATCGAGGTCCCGGGTCGAGCCCGGGATATTGGCAAATTGCCGCCGCGAGGTGACCCCATGACCGCCCTTTCCCCCGTCGCCCTGCAAGTCATGTGGAACCGGCTGATCTCGGTGGTCGAGGAACAGGCCCGCGCGCTGGTGCGCACCGCCTTCTCCACCTCGGTCCGCGAGGCCGGAGACCTGTCCGCCGGGGTCTACGATCTGCAAGGGCGGATGCTGGCCCAGGCGGTCACCGGGACGCCGGGGCATGTCAACGCCATGGCCGAGTCGGTCGCCCACTTCATGCGCGAGATCGGCACGGACAACATGCGCGAGGGCGACGTCTACATCACCAACGACCCCTGGATGGGCACCGGCCACCTGCATGACATCACCGTGGTGACCCCCTCGTTCCACAAGGGCGCTCATGTGGGCTACTTCGCCTGCACCGCCCATGTGGTCGACATTGGCGGGCGCGGCTTCGGGG
>DATHZU010000265.1:0-2492 GCA_035458445.1 Thermohalobaculum sp.
GGATGCGGGAGGCCTGGGCCGGTTGCCGTCCAAGGTTCCATCGGCCAGTTTCGCGAAGGCGCTGCTGCAAACCCTTCTGCGCGAGTACCAGGGCTTCAAGGAAGAGAAGGACAGCGTCGATGCGGCGATCGTGGCGACGCGCGAACGCATCCAGGGACTTCGGATCGACTCGGCGCTCTCGGACCGGCTGCTCGCCTATTTGAGAGCAACTGAGACGTCCGCCGGGCTGCAGAGAACCGCCGCCGAGGCACTGGGGCAGGCGCGAGCGCGCCTCGACGCATTGCCGCTGCGCGCCGCCGACCGGAAGAAGGTGAATGCCGTCCTTGACCGGATATCGGCAAGCGACGGTGCGGTGATGGCTTCGGCTCCGGCGGTCCTGGAGGCGATCAAGGATGGCCTCGGCGCAGCGGGGCTGGAGGCGGAGCTCCGGCAGGCTTTGACCCGCGCCGTCGACCGGGTTCAGGAGGCGGTCGACACTGCACGGGCCGAGCTGGTGGCGACCGTCGAAAGGCTGGAGGCCGATCTCGCCCTGCGCTTCGACACGGCAATGGAGCGGGTGATCGGCTGGTATGCCCGGCAGGCCAAATTCGGGCTTTTCGCCATAGGCTTCTTCCTGGCGGCGGCGACGAATTTCAACATCATCGGCTATGCCAACGACCTGGTGCACAACGACGACCTGCGGGCCAAGGCCGTGGCGCAGGCCCGGATCATCGAGCAGACCGAGTCGCTGGCAAAAGCGCGGGAAGAAATTATCCCGGGGAGAACAGATACCGGTGGCGCTTCGGCCCCGCAAACCGAGCTGGCGCGTGAGGCGTCAAAGGTCAAGCTGGCCGCGGTCGAATCGTTGAAGACGGTGCAAAAGCAGCTCGGAACGCAGGGTGTAAGCCTCGGCTGGTCCTGTGGCAACTTCCCATCATATTGCGCCTGCGCCTGGAATACGCTCAGCACCAGCGCCGCCCTGCTGAGCTGGCTGATCATCGCATTCGCCTGCACCATGGGTGGCCAATTCTGGTTCGACGCGCTGAAGAAGCTGATGAGCGTGCGCTCCGCCGTCACCGGCAAGGCCGCGTCCGGCGGCGACAAGGCTTCCGGCGAGCAGAAGCAGACCTGACCCCAACTGCCCGCTCCAGCCCGGAGGGCGACGGAGCGGGCACATGTCGTGTCCGGGCGGCCCGCCGACCGGACTCCGATTGACTCGCCCCTTGCCGCGCAGGTCGATCCGCGTCTATTCCCCGGGCAGCCGTCAAGGGGAATGCGCCAATGCCCAGAATCACCGAAATCCGCAACGCCGTCGTGCCGATCTCGTCGCAGATCGCCAATGCCTATATCGACTTCTCGAAGATGACCGCCTCGGCGGTGGCGCTGGTCTCGGACGTGGTGCGCGAGGGCAAGCCGGTGGTGGGCTACGGCTTCAACTCGAACGGGCGCTATGCCTGCAAGGGCTTGCTGGACGAGCGCTTCATCCCGCGCCTGCGCGACGCGACGGACATCCTGGGCGAGGATGGCAATATCGACCCTGTGCGGGTCTGGCCGCAGCTCATGGTCAACGAAAAGCCGGGTGGCCATGGCGAGCGCTCGGTCGCCGTCGGCGTGCTCGACATGGCGCTGTGGGACCTGGCGGCCAAGATCGCGGAGGTGCCACTCTGGCGGATGATCGCCGACCGCTGGAACGGGGGCCAGGTGCAGGAGAAGGTCTTCACCTATGCCGCCGGCGGCTATTACTACCCCGGCAAGGGCCTGCAGGCGCTGAAGGACGAGATGCGGAGCTATCTCGACCGCGGCTACCGGGTCTGCAAGATGAAGATCGGCGGCGCGCCTTTGCCCGAGGACCTCGCCCGGATCGAGGCGGCGATCAGTGTGGTCGGATCGGGGGCCAACCTCGCGGTCGACGCCAACGGCCGTTTCGACCTGCCGACCGCCATCGCCTATGCCGAGGCGCTGAAGCCCTACGGTCTGTTCTGGTACGAGGAGGCGGGCGATCCGCTGGACTATGCCCTGCAGGCGGAACTGGCGAACCACTACTCCGGCCCGATGGCCACCGGCGAGAACCTTTTCAGCCATCAGGACGCCCGCAACCTGCTGCGCCATGGCGGCATGCGGCCCGACCGCGACTGGCTGCAGTTCGATCCCGCCCTCTCCTACGGGCTGGTCGAATACAAGCGCATGCTGGACCTGCTGCCCGATTACGGCTTCGGCCCGCGCAACTGCATCCCCCATGGCGGGCACCAGTTCGCGCTCTGCATCGCGGCGGGGTTCGGCATGGGCGGCAACGAGAGCTACCCGGACGTCTTCCACCCGTTCGGCGGCTTCTCGGACCTGGTGCCCGTCGTGGACGGCATGGCGGGCCTGCACCGCTCGCCCGGCATCGGCTTCGAGGAGAAGGCGGCGCTGATCAAGGTGATGCGCGCGGCCACGGGGACCTGAGGGCGGGGAAAGGCACCGCCAGGCGGAAACCCTTCGGCGCTGGATGCTGTTTTGTGATATACTAACAA
>DATHZU010000266.1:0-2238 GCA_035458445.1 Thermohalobaculum sp.
CGGTCTGGCCGATCAGCTGATCCAGATTATCGACGCCGCAGGTCGCCAGCATCTCGTCCATCTCGGCTGGCGACGGGCCGATGTGGCGGCGGTTGGCAAAGTCGTAGGCTTCGTATCTCTCGGCGGACATTCAGATCTCCATCACGTTCGGCGCAACCGGCGGCCCGGCGGGCGGGGCTTCACCTCACCCGACCATCGCCTTGTAGGCATCCTCGTCCATCAGAGCATCGGCCGCCGAGGGGTCTGCCAGCTTCAGCTTGAAGAACCAGCCGGCGCCCATCGGGTCCGAGTTCACGATCGACGGGTCGTCGACGATGGCGTCGTTGGATTCGACGATCTCGCCCGCCAGCGGGGCGTAGACATCGGACGCCGCCTTGACCGATTCCAGCGTCGCCGCGGTGTCGCCCTGCTCGAAGCTGGTCCCGGCCTCGGGCAGTTCGACGAACACCAGGTCGCCAAGCTGCTCGGTGGCGTGCTCGGTGATGCCGATGGTGGCGACGCCGTTCTCGATCTTCAGCCATTCATGGTCGTCGGTGAATTTCAGCATGTGAGTCTCCCTCGCGCTGGATGTGATCGGGCTCAGGCCCGTTTGTAACCGGGTTTGACGAAAGGCATGGCCGCCACCGTGACCGGCAGTTTCTTGCCGCGCACCTCGGCGAAGAGGCGGGTGCCGGTGGCGGCCAGGGCGGTGGGCACATAGCCCATGGCCATCGGGGCGCCGAGGCTGGGGCCGAAGGCGCCCGAGGTGACGGTGCCGACCGGATTGGCATCGTTCTCGGCGGCGAACAGGTCGGTGCCGCCGCGCACGGGGGCGCGGCCCTCGGGCAGCAGGCCCACCCTGCGGCGCGCGGCGCCGTTGGCGAGCTCGTCGAGGATGCGGTCAGCGCCCGGGAATCCGCCCGCGCGGTCGCCGCCATAGCGCCGGACCTTCTGCATCGCCCATTCCAGCGCTGCCTCGACCGGCGAGGTGGTCGTGTCCAGGTCCGAGCCGTAGAGGCAGAGCCCCGCCTCCAGCCGCAGGCTGTCGCGGGCGCCGAGGCCGATCGGCTCGACCGCCTCGTGGGCCAGCAGGGCGCGCGCCAGCGCTTCCGCCGCATCGTCCGGCACCGAGATCTCGAATCCGTCCTCGCCGGAATAGCCCGACCGCGAGACGATGCATTCCGCCCCCGCCAGGCTCAGGGTGCGCACGTCCATGAACTTCATATCGGCACTGCCCGGCGCCATCGCCGCCAGCACCGCGCCGGCCTCCGGCCCCTGCAGTGCCATCAGCGCCCGGCCGTCGAGCCGCTCGATGTTGCAGGCGTCCGACAGGGTCAGCCGCAGATGCGCCTCGTCGGCGTCCTTGCAGGCGGCATTGACCACCAGGAACAGGTGATCGCCCCGGTTGGTGATCATCAGGTCGTCCATGATGCCGCCCTGCGCATTGGTGAACAGCGCATAACGCTGGCGCCCGGCGGCCAGGCCAAGCACGTCCACCGGCACCAGCCGCTCCAGCGCCTTCGCCGCGTCGGCCAGGTCGCCCGAGCGCGGGCGCAGGATGATCTGGCCCATGTGGCTGACGTCGAAGAGGCCGGCCTTGGCGCGGGTGTGCAGATGTTCCTTCAGGATGCCGGGCGGATATTGCAGCGGCATGTCGTAGCCCGCGAAGGGCGTCATGCGCGCGCCCAGCTCCAGATGCAGGGCATGGAGCGGGGTTTTCAGAATCTCGGCATCGGTCAAACTTTGGTCCTCCCAGGTCACTATGCCGGGAAGTCTGCAATCGATGCAGGTTCCGGCGCAAGCCCCCGCGCGATTCCTTGATCGCGCAGATCTGCGCCCCCTCTGTCCGTTCGCCTGAGAAAGTTATCCCGTCGGCGGGTGCTGCAGCACCACTCTCCAGAGTGCATCGCGCGCCGCCGGTCCTTCTGCCTGAGAGTTTCCGGGGCGGTTACTCCTTCGGCGCCGCGCCACCCGTCAGGGCGGCCCGGTCTCTCCCAGCGGGCGCGGGCACCCTAGACAGACCGGCGGCGCGTGGCAATCCCCGGCTGCGCGTCTCCGCCGCATTGGGCGCCGGGTGGCGGCTGTGTATGTTGCGCCGCAGCAATCCCTCGCATCTCATCAAGGCAGAGCTTCCATGGGCAAGTCCATCCTATTCGTCCAGCAGAAGGGCGGCGCGGGCAAATCCACGCTGCTGACCCAGCTTGCGGCGCATTATGCCGGTCTCGGCGGCCCGCGCATCGCGCTGATCGACCTCGACCC
>DATHZU010000267.1:0-6917 GCA_035458445.1 Thermohalobaculum sp.
TCGCGGTGTTCCTGTCGAACCCGGCACCGATCTGCGTCCTCGACGAGGTCGACGCGCCCCTGGACGACGCCAACGTGACCCGGTTCTGCGACCTGCTGGACGAGATGATCCGGCTGACCGAGACCCGCTTCCTGATCATCACCCACCACGCCATCACCATGAGCCGGATGGACCGGCTGTTCGGCGTGACCATGGTCGAGCGCGGCGTCAGCCAGCTGGTCTCGGTCGACCTGCACAAGGCCACGGAACTGGTCGAAGCCTGACGCCCGACGCGGGGTTACGCCAGGTCAACCTGTTGACCCATCGCGATGTTCAGAAAAAATCTCCTGGAGACACGCGCGGATGCCATGGCTGCCGTAGGGCGGGCTTCAGCCCGCCATTTCCGGCGCATGGCGGGGTGAAACCCCGCCCTACCGAAAGCAGCGGCGCGCGCAGGCACGCACCCTGTCGATGATCAAGACCTTCCGCCAGGAGCGGCTATCAGGTCGACGGCGCAGTCTCCGGCGGCGGGGGCGGAGCCTCGGCGGACTGGCTCTGATACATGCCCGCACATCCTGAACCCGCATGCGCCACACCGGCGAGACCGACAATCGCCAGCGCGAGGAACAATGTCTTCATCGGCTTTTCTCCATTCTCGATCCTGGGAGGGTACACCGAAAACGCCGATTCGCGAAGTCGAACGGCGCCGCACGCGGGAGAGGGCCTACAGCCGGTAGCCGCCGGCGACCTCGATATTCGCGCCGGTCACGTACTCGGCCTCCAGCAGGTATTCCACCGCCTGCCACACATCGGCAAAGCGGCCGTCGCGGCCCATCGGGACCACACCCGGCGCACCGCCGACCTCGCCGATCGAATTGTCGAGCTGGCCCGGCGAGACCATGTTCAGGCGGATGCCATCGGGCGCGTATTCCGCCGCCAACGCCCGGGTGAGCTGCAACAACCCCGCCTTGCTGATGTAGTAGTCGGTAGCGAAGCTCTCGGCCTGATTGAGCTGGTTGCCCGCGACACCGATGTTGACGATCTGCCCGCCCCGGCCCAACCGGCCGAGCGCGGCGCGGCAGACATGGAACGCTCCGTTCAGGTTGACCGCGAGGGTCCGCTCCCAGCCAGGGCTGTCGATCTCGCGCAGCGGCAACGGATTGTAGATGCCGACATTGTTGACCACCAGGCCGAGCCGCAGGCCGGTAGCGTCTGCAGCAGCGAACAGCGCCGCCACCTCGCCGGCCTCTGCGACATCGCCCTGCCGGGTCCAGGCGCTGCCGCCCGACGCCCGGATCTCGCCGGCCAGTTCCTCGGCGGCGGCGGCCGACGAAAGATAGTTGATCAACACCCCATAACCACGCCGCGCGAGTTCCTGGCAGAGGTGGCGGCCCAGACCCTTGGCGCCACCCGTGACCACGGCCAGTTCTGGCGAGCCCCCGGCCATCTTACAGCCTGATCCCCTGCGCGGGCTGCAGCACCAGCTCCTCGGCCACCAGATTGCCGGGCGCGGTGCAGGTCCGGAACACCGCCTCGGCCACGTCCTCCGGTGCCATCAGGATTCCAGGGTCGATGTCCTCGCCCGCGAAGGAATTGGTAAAGGTGACGCCGGGATAGATGTTGGTGACGGTCACGCCCTCCTCGGCAATCTCGTCGCGAAGGCAGCGGAACAGGGCCGCCTGCGCCGCCTTGGTGGCCGAATAGGCCGCCTTGCCAGGCAGCGGCTTCAGCGCCGCCACCGAGACGATGTTCGCGATCCGGCCCCGGGCCAGCAGCAATGCAGGCAGGAACGCCCGCGTAACGGTGAAGGCGCTGACCACATTGCCCTGCCACAGCGCCTCGAGGTCCTCGGGCGCGATGTCGCGGAAGCCGCCATAGCGAAACCCGCCTGCATTGTTGACCAGCAGATCGAGGCCGCCCGGAATGCCGCCCGCAATTTCTCCAATACGCCCGGCATCGGTCGCGTCGGCCGCGAAGAAACGGCCGCCGGCGCCGAGGCATTCGCGGTTGAGGCTGTCGACATCTTCGGGCGCGCGGGTCACGCCGCTCACGCGCCACTCGGCGGCGGCAAAGCGCTCGACGATGGCGCGGCCAATTCCCTTGCCGGCACCGGTGACGAAGATCGAAGGCATGTTCCTCCCCTGCTACACCTGATATTCGGCGACAGGCGCAAGGGGCGCAAGAGGTGGTGCAGGGATCAGGGGCCGCTCGTCCGACGGATCGAAGCGCGGGCTGTCGATGCAAAGGATCCGCAGCGGCCGGTCGGTCGGGTTCCAGTAGGCGTGGGCATGGCCCAGCGGCCAGGCGAAGGCGGTGCCGCGTGCAACCGGACGGTTCTGCAGCAGGAGACCGTCATCGAGAACCAGCTCCCACTCGCGCATGACCCGGTGCGCATGCGCTGGAATCGAGCGCCCGGGTGCGATCTCGAGGATGTAGCAGCCGAGCGTGTCGTCCTCGTGAAGTATGTGGGCGGCCCCGAAACCGGTTTTCTCGACCTCGAAGCGCGGGAGATCGAGCGTAAGCACGGTACGCGGACCGAGGCTGGACGAAAGGGCGATGCGGAATGGGCCGGAAACGGCGCCGCAGGCCTGCGCGAAGCACCCGATCATCCGTGCGAGCGTGTCCATGTGGACTGCGCCATAGGCTGCATCCGCCAGGAATGAGGCCGCGCCCGGGAGACTGCCATCGGCAGGGCCGGCCGGCGACAGCGTCACCGCGAGGCTCACATCGCGCGCACGCCTGCGGGCCGCCTCGAGCGGGCGGAAGGGGATCGCGAAGTCGATCTCCGACAGGGTGTCCGGCCGACGAACCGACGTCCGCCGCTCGGAAAGCGATGACATGTTCTCAGCCCCTCTCGTCCCGACCGATCCAGAACGGCCGGAACCCGCCGCATGGATGGTTCAATTCGGTTTTATCGCTGTGACCCGTTTTAAGCTAGCCGCAGGCCAGTCTCGGGCGTGTTGGTTAATCTTTCGTTAACCATCTCGCGCCGCCAGCCGGCGAACCGAGGCGCCCGCACACGACAATCGCGGCGCCACTGCCGGACGGCATCGGATGATTCACTGCGCCGTCCGGTCGCACGTGTATTTTATACTTATATTTCCGCGATTTACAAGATTCCCGCATCGGCGATAGCCGACTTGACACCCCATGGCGCCCTACGTATTGTCCGCCACGTCTTCCGCCGGGCGCCCCGTGCGCCCGGGGTAACGTTTGCGAGGTGCCTGAAATGGGCGCGCCCGAGGATAGGTCCGCGAAACTCCAGGAGTTGGACCTCCGTATCAAGGCCGCGCGCAAGACCCGGGAGCCTGAGCGGCCGAAGGCGGGGGACAAGTTCACCATGGCCAACATGGCCTGGCGAATGACCCTGGAGCTGGTCGTCGGCGGCATGGTCGGCGCGGCGCTGGGATGGGGGCTCGATTGGTTGCTCGGCACGCTGCCGCTGTTCCTGATCGTGTTCATACTGCTGGGCTTCGCGGCCGGGATCCGCACGGTGATGCGGTCGGCCGAGGAGGTCCAGAGAAGCCAGGCGGCGAAGGCCGCCGACAAGGATCAAGGCGCCGCGCGGCGCGGTGAATGACGGGGACAGGGCATGGCGTCGAGCGAAGCTTCCGAGGGCGGCCTCAGCATCCATCCGATGGAACAGTTCGAGGTGAAGCCGCTTTTCGGGCATGGCGACCTCGGCCTCCTGACAATCACCAATTCGACGCTGTGGATGGCGCTGGTTCTGGCCGCCGCCTCGGCGCTGTTCATCCTGGGCATGCAAGGCCGCGCACTGGTGCCGACACGCATCCAGTCGATCGCCGAGATCCTGTACGGCTTCGTCCGCCAGATGGTGACCGATGTTATGGGCGAGGAGGGGGTCAAGTTCTTCCCCTACATCTTCACGCTGTTCGTTTTCATCCTGTTCTCGAACCTGTTGGGACTGATCCCGTACTCGTTCACCACCACCTCGCATATCGCCGTCACCGGCGTGCTGGCCCTGCTGGTCTTCGGCACCGTGATCACGCTCGGCCTCATCAAGAACGGTGCCAAGTTCCTGAAGCTTTTCTGGATCGACGCCGCGCCCCTGGGGCTGCGCCCGATCCTGGCGGTGATCGAGTTGATCTCGTTCTTCGTCCGCCCGCTCAGCCATTCGATCCGACTTGCCGGCAACATGATGGCCGGCCACGCGGTGCTGAAGGTGTTCGCCGCCTTCGTGCCGGCGCTGTCGGTCTTCGGCGTCCTGCCACTGGCGATGATGGTCGCGATGACCGGGCTCGAGGTTCTGGTGGCCTGCGTGCAGGCCTACATCTTCGCCATCCTGACCTGCATCTATCTGAACGACGCGCTGCATCCGGGCCACTGACGGTCCGGGGCGCTGCAGCGCACCCGCAAACCTGAGATATCCATTCGAGAGGAGTAACCACGATGGAAGCTGAAGCCGCGGCCCTGTTGGGCAAATATATCGGCGCTGGCATGGCTTGCACCGCGATGGGCGGTGCCGGTGTCGGCGTGGGCCATGTTGTCGGAAACTACCTGTCCGGCGCCCTGCGCAACCCGGCAGCCGCCAAGGAGCAGACCGCGACCCTGTTCCTGGGTATCGCCTTCGCGGAAGCGCTGGGCATCTTCGGCTTCCTGATCGCGATGCTGCTGATGTTCGCCGTCTAAGACGGACGAAACTCGCGGGCGGGCGCGAGCCGCGGCCGCCCGAGGCAATGACCGGCCGCATCGACGCGGCTGCGCGACTGTTTGGAGAGCCAAATGGCGACGTCCTCCGAAGCGGCAAATGCCGCTGCCGAACACGCATCTGGCGGGCTGCCGCAGCTCGATTTCAGCACCTTCCCCAGCCAGATCTTCTGGCTGGCGGTGACCTGCATCGTGCTGTTCCACCTGATGAACAGGGTCGCCCTGCCCCGGATCGCCAGCGTGCTGGAGGAACGGGCCGACGCGATCGCCGACGATCTGGACCGGGCCGAGGAATTCAAGCGCAAGGCCGCCGAGGCCGAGGAGGCCTACAACCAGGCGCTGGCCGATGCCCGGGCCAATGCCCAGGCGATCGCCGCCGAGACCCGGGCCGGCATCCAGAAGGAAGTCGACGCCGCGCTGGCCAAGGCCGATGCCGAGATTTCGGC
Source organism: Thermohalobaculum sp. (assembly GCA_035458445.1). Lineage (GTDB taxonomy): Bacteria > Pseudomonadota > Alphaproteobacteria > Rhodobacterales > Rhodobacteraceae > Thermohalobaculum. The sequence continues at coordinate 5,094 of DATHZU010000267.1, forward strand.
CCGCACCGCAGAATCGGAGAAGCGCATCCGCGAGATCCGCGACTCGGCCAAGGCGGCCATCGCCGAGGTCGCCAACGACACGGCAGCGGCAGTGATCGCGGCGGTGATGCCCGAGGCGGCCGACAACAAGGCCGTCAAGGCCGCCGTCCAATCGCGACTGGGCTGAGAGGGATAGACCGAAATGTCGCTTTTCCATGACAGCCACTTCGTCGTCGGCCTCGCCTTCTTCCTGTTCCTCGGCCTGCTCGCCTATCTGGGCGTGCACAAGTTCCTGGCCAAGGCTCTGGACGACCGGGCCGACCGGATCCGCGCCGATCTCGATGAGGCGCGGCGCCTGCGCGAGGAGGCCCAGGCCACCTTCGCCGAGTTCGAGCGCCAGCACCGCGAGGTCCAGGGCCAGGCCGACGAGATCGTCGCCCACGCCAAGGCCGACGCCGAGCAGGCCGCCGAAATCGCCAAGGCCGATCTGGCGAAATCGATCGAGCGCCGCCTGAAGGCCGCCGACGAGCAGATCGCCATGGCCGAGGCCAGCGCGATCCGCGAGGTCAAGGACAAGGCGGTCCAGATCGCCATCGCCGCCGCGGCGGAAGTGATGGCCGCCGGCATGACCGCGGAAAAGGCCAACGAACTGGTCGACGACGCCATCAAGAAGGTCGGCGAGCGGCTGCACTGAGGGGGTCAACCCGCCCCTGAAGAAGATCGCCAGTCACACCGAAGGCCCAGCGTCACGCTGGGTCTTCTGCTTTTTTGGCGCCGCACGTGTGCTTGCCTAGCTATGCGATTGATATTGTGGAGTGAAATTCCGACCAGACCAAGCGTAGGGTGCGCATTCATGCGCACCATCGGGGTCAACACCGCCCAAGAACGGTGCACAGGAATGCGCAGGCTATTCTTGCGTTGAAATGCCTGATCGGACTGCGGCCACTGTGAATGTTTTCCGATTTTGATTTCGCTCAACGACAATTGATGCTTTGCACGCGTAGATTTTTGCTGGGGCAGAATGCGAGTAGGGAGAGATCAAATGAACAAGAAGATGACCATTCACGCCAGTGCCCTGGCCATTTCTCTGGCGCTGCTTGCCGCGCCCGCGGCGGCTGGTGGGCCGAAACCGGATAGCGCCAATGTCGTTGCCAATGCGAATTGCCTGATCACGGATGGCTATATCGACAAGGATGTCATGGTGACGGCCATCCTCGAGCAAAAGGAAAAGATCGGGCCGGCGCCCGATGTCGGAGATGTGAGATACATCCTTCAGCAGCACATTCGGGGCCAATCCGGCTGGCTCGACATCGTTGACCACACCAACGATGTCGATGCCAGTTTCCAGTTCCCGACCCCAGCCGGGGGAGAAACGGTGGAGGTGGATACCCATGACTTCCTGGACTTTTGCGGCTTGGTCGACCCAAGCGCCAACTCGATCCGCGCAGTCGTCGAGATCGAAGTCACGAACAGCAATGACCAGCGGAATACCGGGCAGACCCATACTGGCCGCTGCATCAGCCTCCCGAATCCCTGTTAGCTGGGGAAACGGCCTCGGTTAGGTAAGGCGGCCGCCGGTTCTGCCCGGCGGCGTCAGCCCTCCCCTTCCAGCGCCGGGACGACCGGAGGCGCCAGCTCCTCCGGGCCGTCGCCGAAGTCGAAGCCTTCCAGCCGCTCGGCCCGGGTCCCCGCCTTCTCGGCCGAGATGCGGATCTTGCGGACATCGTCCTGGGCCAGGCCGAAATGGCGGTCGAGGTTCGAGACCCGCTCCAGCATCCGCTCGACATCCTTGCCCAGCATCGACAGCTCGCGGCGGATCGCCCCGGCCTGCTCGCGCATCCGGGC